>CAJANQ010000459.1 GCA_903941145.1 uncultured Actinomycetes bacterium | reverse complement strand
TCTCTTCACGGTCGGGTTGGCGGCGGAGCGAGGGCGGAACCTACGGGTCGAGGCGGTCGGCGTAGGCCCGGGCGAACGCGTCGGCGGCGGATTGCGTGAGCGGACCGGGGCAGCCGGGCAGGTCCCGGCCGTCGACGGTGCGGACCGCCTGCACGTCGCGGGTCGACGACGTCAGGAAGAGCTCCTCGGCCGTCCCGAGCACCGTCATCGGCAGGTCGCGCTCGACCGCCGGCGTCCCCGCCGCCCCGAGCGCCTCGAGCACCAGGTCCCGGGTGATGCCGCCCAGGCAGCCCGAGCTCAGCGGGGGAGTGCACAGCACTCCGTCGACCGCCACGAACACGTTGGAGCCGGTGCCTTCGCACAGGAGCCCGTCGGTGTTGGCGAAGAGCGCCTCCGACGCGCCGGCCTTCTCGGCGTGGGCCAGCGCCACGACGTTCTCTGCATACGACGTGGTCTTGAGGCCGACGGTGGCCGACGTGGGGTTCCGGGTGAACGGCACGGTGGCGACGGCGGTCGGGCCGAAGAACGGCGGCGCGGTCAGGTCGACCGGCTGCCCGGCGACGAGCAGGGTGGGCCCCGCCGTCCCGCGCGACGAGCCCATCGGGCCGGGTCCGCCGGTGACGGTGATGCGCAGACGGCCGGCCGGTGCGCCGATCCCCTCGGCCACTGCGGCGACCGCCTCGAGCACCAGCGACGGGTCCGGCAGC
Organism: uncultured Actinomycetes bacterium; assembly: GCA_903941145.1. GTDB lineage: Bacteria > Actinomycetota > Acidimicrobiia > Acidimicrobiales > Microtrichaceae > CAJANQ01. Next base: position 3,359 of record CAJANQ010000459.1, on the reverse strand, counting down.
GGCAGGCCGAGACCTGCGGCCGAGCGGGCCAGTCGGTCCAGGTGGCGGGTGAGGGCGAACGGGGTGGCGTCCAGGACCTTGAGCGTCTCGAACACGCCGTCGCCCACGGTGAGGCCGTGGTCCGACCAGTGCACGGACGCCCCGGCCGGGTCGACCAGCCCGTCGCCGAGCCACACGACCTGCCGGACGGGTGCGCTCATCGGACGGCCCCCGCAGGTGCGCCGTCGCGGGCCCCGGCGGCGACGGTCAGGAGGCGGCGCGCCTTGAGCTCCGTCTCCTGCCACTCTCCCTCGGGGTCGGAGTCGAACGTGATGCCGCCCCCGGTCCCGAAGTTGAGCTCGTCGTCCTCGATCCAGAAGGTCCGGATCGCCACGTTCAGGTCGCCGACGGCGCGGTCGGCGTCGACCCAGCCGACTGCGCCGCAGTAGACGCCGCGGGGCTCGGGCTCGAGGCGGCGGATGCTGTCGACGGCCGCCAGCTTGGGGGCGCCGGTGACCGAGCCGGGCGGGAACGTGGCCGCGACGGCGTCGGCCCAGCCCAGTCCGGGGCGCAGGCGGCCCTCGACGGTGCTCACCAGGTGGAACAGTCCCGGGTGCTCCTCGGTGGCCATGAGGTCGGGCACCTTCACCGACCCCCACTCGCACACCACGCCCAGGTCGTTGCGCACCAGGTCCACGATCATCACGTTCTCGGCCCGGTCCTTGGTGAGGAACCCGTCGACCGTCGCTGCGGTCCCCTTGATGGGGGAGGAGCGGACGACGTCGCCCTCGCGGGCCAGGAACCGCTCCGGCGACGCGCTGGCCACCTCGACCCCGGCCGAGGGGATGCGCACCACCGCCGAGTACGGCGCGGGGTTGCCGACCGCCAGGGCCGCCCCGAGTGCTGCGACGTCGCAGTCGCCGTCGACCGGGAGGGGGGCGCGGAGCCGGCGGGTGAGGTTGACCTGGTAGACGTCGCCGGCCGCGATCTCGGACCGGATGGTCTGGACGCCGGCCACGAACGCGTCGTGGTCCAGGCTCGACCGCCACGAGGCCGGGTCGGGACCCACCCAGGGCCGGCCGGGCCACGGCCGTGCGGCGCGCACGTTGGCGAACCGGGCGCAGACCGGGTCGCCGTCGAACGGCAGCACGACCGCCCAGAAGCCGGACGAGTCCAGCGCCGACAGGTCCGAGGTCAGGTCCAGCAGGTCGGTGCAGAGCCGTCCGCCCACCACCGCGAGGGGCGGCAGCGACCGCCGTCGGGCCGACGCTGCCCGGCGGGGGGACCTGTTCGGCGGCGTGGACGACGGCACCCGGCGATCCTACGGCGGGGCCCTGAGCGGCGTGCCAGCGGGCCCGGAGGGTTGGTCGGAGTTGCCCCGGAACCAGCAAGGGCCGCTGCTACCGTCGCCCCGTGGCCCGTGGTGACTCCTCCTCCCGCTCCGGCGGCCGGCGCACGCTGGCCCAGCGAGTGCTCCTGGGCGTCAACGTGCTGCTCGTCGTGGCCTGCCTGGGCACCGCCGCGGCCCTGGCCAAGGTCCAGTCCACCCTCGAGAGCGTCCCGGTCGTGGACATCGGCTCGTCCCAGGCGCCGAAGGCGTCGGTCACGGAGGCCCGGAACTTCCTCATCATCGGGACCGACTCGGCGTCCCGGCTCGACGAGAGCGACCCGGTCACCAACGGGCGGGCCAAGCTCGGCCGGCTCGCCGACGTCATCATGGTCCTGCGGGTCGACCCGCAGACCAAGACGGCCCGCCTGATCTCGATCCCGCGTGACACCCGGGTCGCCCTTGCCCCGGACGGGCGGACGGGCCGCATCAACGAGGCGATCGCCGGCACCAACGGACCCCGGAACCTGATCCAGACGCTCAAGCGGAACTTCGGCATCTCGATCGACAACTACGTGCAGATCGACTTCCTGGCGTTCAAGCAGCTCGTCGAGACGCTCGGCGGCGTGCCCGTGTACTTCACCACCCCGGTGCGCGACGCCAACACCGGCCTGAACGTGAAGGAGTCGGGCTGCATCCTGCTCGACCGCGACCAGGCCCTGGCCTACGCCCGGGCCCGCCACTTCCAGTTCTACGAGGACGGCAAGTGGAAGAGCGACGGCACTGGCGACCTGGGCCGCATCACCCGCCAGCAGGACTTCATCAAGCGGGCGCTGCGCCGTGCTTCGGACAAGGGCATCCGGAACCCGGGAACGGCCGTGGGCCTGGTCAACGCCGGTGCCTCGGCGGTGGTCCTCGACACGCAGCTCGACGTCGGGACGCTCCTCGACCTGGTGAACCAGTTCCACAACTTCAACCCCGACTCGCTGGTGACCGACCAGGTGCCGACGGTCGCCGCACCCCGCGGCGGCGTGGCCTACCAGGACGTCGACTGGGAGAGGACGGCGCCGCTGCTCACGCCGTTCCAGGGCGTGGTGCTCGGCCAGCGGCCCAAGCCCTCGGACATCATCGTGGACGTCCGCGGCAAGTCGCCCGTGGACGAGGTGACCACCACCTTCCTCGACAAGAAGGACTTCGACGCCGAGGCGTTCGGGCCCAAGTCGGTCTCCTCGGACACGACGACCATCACCTTCGGCCCCGACGGCCGTGACGCCGCCCTGGTGCTGGCCACCTACATGAAGAACACGCCCAAGCTGGTGCTCGACAAGACCATCGTCGGCTACCGGGTCGTGCTCAACGTGGGGAGCGACTTTGCCGGGACCCGTGAGGAGCCCATCGCCTACGAGGACCTGCCCCCGGACCTCGCCCCGCCGGTGCCCACCACGACCACGACGACGACCGTGCCAGGGACCTCGTCCACCACGGTGCCGGGCACGCCCACGACCGAGGCCGGCGACACCAACCGTCCCGCTGCCCCCGGCGTGGTGCCGACGGACCCCGAACGCGCCGCCGCCTGTCGGTAGCCCTCGCCGGAGGGCCGCCGAGGCGGGGCTATTCTTCCGCCTGTGGATGAGGAGAGTTCAACCTTTAGTGGCACCGTGCGTGCGGCGTCTCCGTGGGCAACTTCGCCGTTGAGGTCGGTTGTGGAACGGGTCCTCGCGGCGGTGCTGTCGGTACTGACGTTCCCGCTGGTTGCGGTGTGCCTCGCTGGTTCCGCACTCCGGTTCCGGGCTTCGCCGCTCTTTGTCCAAGAGCGAGTGGGCCGGGGCGGCGCCATCATCCGTGTACCGAAGGTCCGGTCGCTCCCGGCCTCTGTGCCGTCGTCCGCCGACAAGTACGAGTTGCAGCAGTACCGGAACGGGCGGTGGTCCGGATTTTTGCGCCGGTACCACCTCGATGAACTGCCGCAGCTCTGGACGGTCGCCGGCGGCTCCATGTCGCTGGTAGGACCTCGACCGGAGATGGTGGGCCTGTCGGCGACCTACCCGAAGGG
>CAJANQ010000458.1 GCA_903941145.1 uncultured Actinomycetes bacterium | reverse complement strand
GCCGTTCAGGCGCTCACCGACTCCAGCAGCAACAAGCACCGGCTCGTGGTCGCCCACCTGGCCGGCGTCGCCGCCCGACGCCGACGGGGACGCACGACGGAGGTCGTGGTGCCCACCGCCGTCAGGGTCGAGGCGGCCTGGAACCGAACGGCGCCATCCGCAGCGGCGATGAACCGGTTCCCCGTGCGCGACCACGTGCTCGACGCCGGTTCGGCCGACATCGCAGCGCTGATCCAGGGAGCGTCATCGACCGGTGTCGCTGATGCCCACCTCGGGGCGGCTGTGCGCAGCCTCTCGTCGACAGAGGTCGTGGTTCTCACCAGCGACCCTCACGACATCGCCGCGGTGTGCTCGCCCAGCGACGTCACGATCGTCAGGATCTGACGACGTCAGTAGTCGTCGAGCTCGTCGACCAGGGCCGGGAGCGAGACCACGAAGCAGGCGCCGCCGATGTCGGCGTCGGTCACGTAGATCGTGCCGCCGTGCTGCTCGACGATGCGCTTGGTGAGGGCCAGACCCAGGCCGGTCCCGCCGGCGTCACGCTGACGGCCCTCGTCCAGGCGGGCAAACCGCTCGAAGACCCGGTCCCGCAGGTCGACCGGGACGCCGGGCCCGTCGTCGGAGACCGACATCACCACGAACGGACCGTGCGCCTGCAGCGACACGACCACCTTGGAGGTGGTGTGTCGCACTGCGTTGTCGATCAGGTTCCGCACGACGCTGGTGAGCTCGTCCGAGTTGCCCATGACCCGGCCGGCGAGGACCGCTGACGTGTCGACCGGGACGGCTGTGACGCGCTTGCGCTGTGCCATGACGATCTCGTCAAGGTCGACCTCGGCCCGGGGCGAATCGCGGTCCTCCTCGAGGCGGGCGACCGCCAGCAGGTTGGCGACCAGGTGCTCGAGGCGCTCGTCCTCGGCCAGGACGACCTTGGCCACGTCGGGCCAGTCGACGGCGTCGGGGTAGCCGAGAGCGGTCTCCAGCTGGGCCCGGATCGACGCAACGGGTGACCGCAGCTCATGGCTGGCGTCAGAGATGAACCGGCGCTGCGCCTCGGACGACCGTTCGAGCCGTTCGAGCATCTCGTTCATGGTGACGGCGAGCCGGTGGATCTCGTCGTCGGTGTCGGGCACCGGAACGCGGGCGTCCATCGTCGTGGCGGTCATCTGACGGACCCGGTCGGTGATTTGGCCCACGGGCGCCAGCGTCCGGCCGGTGATGAACCACGTGAGGATGCCGGCCAGCACGGTGACCATTGGCAGACCCAGCCAGAGCGCGCCGGCCAGCGCGCCGATGGAGTCGTCCACGGCCGAGAGCGGCGACACGGCGTGGAGCGTCAGGCTTCCCCACTGGGTGGGGACGAACGCCGTCATCTCGACCGAGTCCTCCGGGTCCGGCAGCGCGGGACCCTCACGACCAAAGAGGATCAGCCGCCCCTGCGAGTCGATCTCCTGAATTTTGAGCCGGGAGAACGCCGGACCCTCCAGGTAGAAGTAGGTCGTCGACAGGACCTCTTGGACGTCCATCCCGTCGCCCATGACCTGGGAGTCGAGCTGGCGGTCCAGACGGGTGCTGAGCAGCGCAGGGTTCGAGTAGAGCTCGGCGGGGATGTTCCCGTTGATGAGCGCGTTCGACATGGTCGCCAGGACGCGCTCGTTACGAGCCTCGATGTCGTTGCGGATGGTGGCGCGCACCCAGGCCGTCAGCATCGTGCCGCCGACGAACATCGACGCGCCCACGACCAGGACCACCGTGACCGTCAGACGGGCGCGGACGGACCCCGCGAACTTGCGGTGGAGGATCCCGGTCCGCTGAGGGGCAGCGCCGGTCGAGGTGCTGACCTCGGCCAAGTGGGTCAGCCGCCGGCGCCGGCGCCGGTGCCGATGCGGTAGCCGACGCCACGCACCGTCTCGATGTCGTTGCGGTCGAACGGCCGGTCGATCTTGCGGCGCAGGTAGCCGATGTAGACCTCGACCACGTTGGGGTCGCCGTCGAACTCGTCGCCCCACACCTTCTCGAGGAGCTCCTGCTTGGCGACCACCTGGCCGGGCTTGCGCATGAGCTGCTCGAGCAGCTCGTACTCACGGGTCGTGAGCGAGATCTCGGCGTCGCCCCGCTGGCAGGTGCGGCTGATCGGGTCGAGCGCCAGGTCGCCGACCGTCATCGTCTGGCCACGGCCGTCGGCCGACCGGCGCAGGAGTGCGTTGATGCGGGCGATGAGCACCACGAACGAGAACGGCTTCGACAGGAAGTCGTCGGCGCCGGTGTCGAGCGCCTCGGCCTCGTCGTACTCGCCGGACTTGGCGGTGAGCATGAGGATCGGCGTGCCGACCCCCTCCTCGCGCAGGGTGCGGCAGACCTTGTAGCCGTTCATCCCCGGCAGCATGATGTCGAGCACGATGACGTCGATGTCGTCGTTGCGGGCGGCGGCCAGGCCGGAGAGCCCGTCGCCGCAGATCTCCACCTCGAAGCCCTCGCCGTTCAGGCCTCGGGCGATGCCCTCGGCGAGCGCTGCCTCGTCCTCGACGACGAGTACACGGCCTGCAGATCGAACACCTTCGTTCGTCACGTTCTCTACCTCCAGAAGTGGTGACGAGAGTCTCTCAGGTTCAGTGTTGCACCAATGCCAGCCCGGCTGAACGCGGTCACCGTTTCTGGCACGGCTCCAAGGTGCGGTGTGGCGCCCGACCCACCTGCGCGGGCTATGGGGCCGGCCACGGG
>CAJANQ010000457.1 GCA_903941145.1 uncultured Actinomycetes bacterium | reverse complement strand
GACCGCTCAGCGCGGCCACGGCGGCGACCGCGCTCGTGTCGTCCCGGACCGACGAGACCACGCCGGTGCGGTGCACCGTGCCGCCGGGCGTCGTCGTCGCCGGCCCCAACGTGGTCGCGGCCGAGGTCCACAACGCCGACCGGTGGAGCAGCGACCTCAGCTTCGACCTCCGGCTCGGCGGGCGGCGCTGACGTGCGACGGCGCCCGGCCGCCCTGGCTGCGCTCCTGCTCGGCTCGGTGGTGCTCGTCCTCGCGGGCGGCGCGTCGCCCGAGGGCCGGCCGCTCCCGCCGGTCGGGACCACGTCGACCACGTCGGCACCGTCGCCGCGCTGGCGTACGGTCTGGGAGGACGACTTCGACGGCCCGGCGGTGTCGTCGGACCGATGGCGGGTCGAGCACTCCACGTTCGGCGACGGGAACCGCGAGCTGCAGTGCTACACGCCCGACAACGTCTCGGTCGCCGACGGCAGGCTGGTGCTCGAGGCGCGTCGTGCCCCTACGACCTGTCCCAACGGCAGCACCCGGGCCTACTCGTCCGGCATGGTCCGGAGCTCGGCCGCGTGGGCCTACGGCGCGTTCGAGGTCCGGGCGCGGGTGCCGGTCGGCGCCGGGTTCCTCCCGGCCGTCTGGCTGCTCCCGACCTTCTACCCCTACGGCAGGCAGGGCCGGTCGGGTGAGCTCGACGTCGTCGAGGTCAACACCTCCGACCCGCACGCCGCGATCGTGACGGCGCACTGGTCGCACGAGGACTGCGGCTGGGGGTGTGCCCGCTACGGGCGCCGGGTGCCGGTCGCCGCCGCGGACGGGTTCCACACCTACCGGCTCGAGTGGGCCCCCGGCCAACTCCTGTGGCTGGTCGACGGCGACCCGGTGTTCGAGCTGGGCGACGGTGCTCCGGCGCGCTGGTCGTCCGGGGCCACGACCCCGGCCGCGAGCTCGGCGACCTACCCGGCTCCGTTCGACGCGCAGAACCCGATGTACCTGCTGCTCAACCTGGCCGTCGGCGGCGACACCCCGGGCCCGCCCGACAGCCGGACGCCGTTCCCGGCCCGTCTCGAGGTGGACCGCGTCACGGTCCAGCGCCGGGAGCCGGGCTGAACGGTGCGGCGTTGGGTGTGGTCAGGGAGCGGTCAGACCGAGCTGGCGGCGCCGCCGCCCCCGTCGGGCAGCTTGAACGCCACGAGCAGGCCGTCGGTCCCGCCGCTGGTCGTGGCGCCCTGCAGCTGACCGGCGGTGGACCCGCTCAGCACCAGCAGGCCGACCTCGGTCGAGGTGATGCCGGTGACGTCGTCGTCGGCCGCCGAGCCGAAGCGGCTGGTCCAGAGGACCTTCCCGCTCGTCGCGTCGAGCGCGGCCAGGAACGCGTCGCGGCCGCCGCCTGGGCCCAGGTCGTTGCGCAGCGTCCCGAGCGGGCCGTCGCTGGTCCCCGCCACGTAGACGGTGTCGCCGTCGGCCAGGACCGCCGTCACCCGGTCGGTGCCGGCCGTGCCGAACTGCGCGACCCACTGGCGCCGGCCGTCGGGGCCGAGTGCCACCACGACCGCGTCGTTCCCGCCGGCGGCGGCCGCACCGACCAGCCCCCCGGTGGACCCGCCGGCGACGAACCGCTCGGTGCCCCGGCGTGCCTCGCCCCCGGCGGCCACTGCGGTGAGCTCGTCGTCCGCCGCAGAGCCGACCTGGGTCGACCACCGCTGGTTGCCGGACGGGTCGAACCGCGCGACGTAGCCGTCGTTGCCGCCCAAGGAGCGCCCCGCCGCGTCGCCGCCGGTGACACCGACCACGAGGGCGTCGCCGCCCTCACTGGTCGTCACCCCGGCGGCTCGGTCGGGGGCGAAGGAGCCGAACTGCCGGACCCAGAGCGGGGAGCCGGCGGCGTCGACCTTGGTGACCACCGAGTCGCCGTCCCCGAGGCCGCGGCCGGACGGGTCCTGCGCCCGCGGCATGACGCCCGAGGTCGCCCCCACGGCATAGCCCTCGCCCGGGGCCGTCTGCCCGGAACCGCCGTCCGCCGCCGGTGGCGCGAGCGCGACCGCCACGAGCGTGTCGTCGGCGTCGCCGCCGATCGCCACCTCTTCGCCGAGCGTGCCGTTCTCGGCCACCGGGGCGCACCAGCCGTCGGGCGTCCCGGACGCACGTGGCCCACGGTTGCTGTCGGACGTGCCGCACGCCAACGTCGCGCCGGCGGCGGAGGACACGCCGGCGGCGCGGTCGGTCCCGTCGGAACCTGCCTGCTGCGGCCGGGCCGCAGTGCCGTCCGAGGCCACGACTACGGTCATCGTGTCCCGTCCGCCCTGGGTCGGGCCCACGGCGCCGTCGGTGGAGCCCACTGCCACGACCGCGGCGTCCCGCCCGGCGACCGAGGCGAGCTCGTCGTTGCCGAGCCCGCCGACCTGTCGCACCCAGGCGAGCTCGATCGGCTGGGCCGGGTCCACGCTGGTCGGCGGCGCCGTGCTCCTGCTGGAGGGAGCTGTCGTCGTCGTGGTCGTGTCGGCCGGGTCCTCCTGCGTGGTCACCATCGGCGGCCGAGCGCCCTGGTCGCGGCTGCAGGCCGCCACGACGACCATCGCCGCGAGCGTGAGGCCAATCCCTGCCCGACGTGCCCGACGCGCCGTGGGACGACGGTCCGTCGGCTGCTCGGTGGCGTTCGGTCGCATGGGGGGCTCCGTCCTTGGTCGTCGCGCCGTGGCTCGGCGCGGACCCTTCAGTGTGCCGTGCCCCGGCCGTGTCGCCGGCGCGCGCGGCCCGTCGCGCCCGAGCGGTTCTTCAGGTCGGTCGTGGCCGTGGGCCGCAGCGGCCGTCCTGACGACGTCGGGACACCCCTAGGGTGGCGACGATGCAGCGACCTCGACGACGTCCCGTGACCGGCCGGGTGCTGCTGGCCGTCGCGCTGCTGTGCGCCGTCGCGGCCCCGGGGTGCTCGCTGTTCGACGGGGTCGACCTGGGTGTCGCCGGCATTGACGCCCGCTACGTCGACGTCCCGTCCACGATCGGTGACGACCGCTCGGTCCTGGTGGTCCAGTCCGACCAGCTCGCAGCGGCCAAGGACCCGTCGCCGGTGCCGCTCGTCGTCGCGCTGCACGGCTTCCAGTCCGACGCCGAGGTCATGGCCAAGGTCACGGCGCTCGCGGCCGAGGCGGGCCAGAAGAACTTTGTCGCAGCGTTCGGCGTGGGCCTCGACAAGAGCTGGAACGCCGACCTCTGCTGCGGCGCGTCGGCAGCGGCCGGGACCGACGACGTCGCCTACCTGCGGACGATGATCCTCACGGTGGAGGAACAGTTCCCCGTCGACCGTTCGAAGGTCTTCTTCCTCGGCTACTCCAACGGCGGGATGATGGCCTACCGCATGCTGTGCGAGTCGCCCGAGCTGGTGACCTCGTTCGTGTCGGTCGCCGGCACCAACACGTCGGGCTGCCGTGCCTCGACGCCCCGCCCGTTCCTGCAGATGTCGGGCGACGACGACCCGATCGTCCCGATCGCAGGGTCGACGACGCAGACCGCCCCCGGCGTCGGACCGGTGCCGTCGGTCCTCGGCTCGGTGTCGGGCCTGGCCGACGACTTCGACTGTCCTAGGCCCGTCCGGACGGTGGTGGGGCCGGTGACCGAGCAACGCTGGGCGCCCTGCCGCGACCAGGTGCAGGTGGTGTTCGACATCGTCGACGGCGCCGGCCACGGGTGGCCAACAGGTGAACCTTTCTCGACGACCCAGCGGGCCCTGCAGTTCTGGGGACTGACGTGAACGCGGACCCGATTCATCCCTGTCTGACGGCCGCGTCCTGTGCGAGGATTGGCTCATGAGTGACCTGCCTCCGCTCCACGACGACCTCGCCTACGTCGTTGTCGCCGAGAACGACCAGCGCGGCCCCTACCAGCTCGAGGTCCTGATCACCGAGGTGCTCGGTGGCCGTATCCACGAGTCCACGCCGATCTGGTGGCCTGGTCTTGCCGAGTGGACGACCATCGCCGGCCACCCCGGACTTGCCGGTGAGATCCAGCGCCGCCGCGACGCCGTTGCCGCGTCGAACCCCGTGGTCCCGCCCGCAGTCCCGGCGATGCCGCCCTCCGAGCCGGCGCCCCAGCCGGTCCAGTCCGACCCGACCCTCGGCATGTTCGGCCAGTCGGTGCCGCAGGACCCGGCTCCGGCCGACCCGACCCAGGCCCCCGTGTACACGAACCCCGGACAGGACTACTCGACCGACCTCTACGCCGGCAGCGGCATGGCGGCCCCGGTCGAGCCGGCCGTCGAGCCCCGGGCGGTGCCCGAGCAGGCCGCTCCGGTGATGCCCTCGGCCGAGCCCGTGTCGCCGGAACCGACCAACTCCACCCGCCTGTTCGGCCAGCCGACGCCGACCGGCGAGCAGGTCCCGGCCGAGGTGACGGGCGGCGTCGACGCCGACGTGCCGACCGCCAGCCCGTTCTCACCCGCCGCCGAGTCCGCCCCGGTCGCCGCAGCCGCTACCGATGCCGTCCCGGCGCCTGCGCCGGTCGCCGAACTCGCGTCGGCACCGGTGTCCGAGCCGGCGCTGGCGGCTGCGCCCGCCCCAGCGGTGTCGGCGCTCGACCCGGTCGCAGCCCGCAACTACTCGTCGCTCGTGGACCGCAGCCGTCTGCGCTCCGAGCACCGCGCCCGGATCCAGTCCGTGGACGAGCAGTTCGTCGTCGCGGTCCAGGCCGCCGCAACGGGCCTCGGGTTCCGTGACGGGGGCCGTACCGACACCGACCAGGCCCACAACCTGCGCTTGGACGGCCCGACCGGCGACCTGCTCCTGCTGGAGCTGGGCCGGATCAACGCGACGGCCCCGTCGGACCTGTGGGTGGCCCACGTGCCGACCACGCTCACGTACCGGGCCGCGGCGACCGCCACGACCCCGGACCCGGGCACCGGTGCCCACGGCGAGGTCCGGGTGGCGGCCGACCAGTGGACCGGCCAGGCCACCGCGTCGGTGTCGCTGGTGCTCGGTCTCGAGGACTACCTCGACGCCACGCTGTCGGTCGACCAGGCGGCAGTGGCCCGTGACCTGGCGGCAGCGGTCGGCGTGCTGCGCGACCG
>CAJANQ010000456.1 GCA_903941145.1 uncultured Actinomycetes bacterium | reverse complement strand
CTGCTCCGGCCAAGGCCCCCGCCAAGAAGGCCCCTGCGAAGAAGGCTGCTCCGGCCAAGGCCCCCGCCAAGAAGGCCCCTGCGAAGAAGGCTGCTCCGGCCAAGGCTCCGGCAAAGCCTCCGGTCAGCAAGCTCGACGACAAGTTCCTTGCCGAGATAAAGGCCCTCCTCGAGGAGGAGCGTGCCATCCACACCGAGCAGGCCGAGGCGCTCAAGGCCGAGGCCGACGCCCTGGCGGCCGAGCGCGAGCCCGGCGACGTGCAGTTCGACGACGAGTCCGGCGAGGGCGACTCGATCTCTGTCGAGCGGGACTTCGACCTGGCCCGTGCCGCAGCGGCCCGTGCGATCGTCGAGGAGATCGACCTGGCGCTGTCCAAGATCCCCAAGAAGACCTTCGGCATCTGCGAGACCTCCGGCCTGGCGATCCCCAAGGAGCGGCTCCGTGCCATCCCGTGGGCCCGCGAGCGCGTCGAGGTGAAGACCCGGGCGTTCGGCTGAGCGCCGCCGGTCGACCGTCAGCGCACGGCGAGGTCCAGTTGTCCGAGACCGAGGCTGCCCCGGCCCCCGAGCGCCGCGCGGTCTCGCCCAGGCTGCGCTGGTCGCTGGTCGGCGGCGCCGCGCTGGTCGTCGTACTGCTCGACCAGCTGACCAAGGCCTGGGCCGTCGACCGTCTATACGACGGCTCGGTGGTCAAGGTGTTCTGGACGCTGCAGTTCCTCTATGCCGAGAACAAGGGCATGGCGTTCTCCAAGGGCGCCGGCATGGGTCCCGTCATCGGAATCGTCGCGATCGGCATCGCCGTGGTGGTGGCGTTCTCGGCCCGCAAGCTCCGGTCGCCGCTCGCGCTCGTCCTCTGCGGGACGGTCATCGGTGGTGCGGTCGGCAACGTCGTCGACCGGGCCAGCCGTGTCCAGCCCGGCGGCAAGTTCATGTCCGGCGCCGTGGTCGACTTCATCGACCTGCAGTGGTGGCCCGTGTTCAACGTGGCCGACATGGCCGTCGTGTGCGGGGGCATCGCCCTGGCTGTGCTCCTGGTCCGCGACCCGGACGCTGCGGCGCCGGACGACGGTCCTGCCGACCCCACAGACCCGGTCGACAACGGCGCCCCTGAGGACTCCGACGACCCTGCCGCCGCCGACGACCCTGCCGCCGCCGACGACACGGGGGCCTGAGCATGTCGGACGGACCTGACGCCACCCCGTCGCCGGTCCCGCCGACCGAGGTGCCGCCGTCGCTCGACGGCGAGCGGGTCGACCGTGTCGTGGCGATGCTGACGGGCTGTTCCCGCGCCGAGGCGTCCGCGCTCGTGGCCGACGGCTCGGTGACGGTCGGGGCCAAGGTCGTGGCGCGGCCCTCCCACCGGGTCCGCACCGGTGACGTGGTCACGCTGCTCGCCGACCCGGTCCGCCCGCCAGAGCAGGTCCTCGCCGACCCGTCGGTCGAGTTCACCGTCCTGTACGAGGACGACGACGTCGTGGTCGTGGACAAGCCCCCGGGCCTGGTGGTGCACCCCGGTGCCGGCCACAAGGAGAGCACGCTCGTGCACGGGCTGCTGGCCCGCTACCCGGAGATGGCCCAGGTGGGTCAGCCGGAGCGCCCGGGCCTGGTCCACCGGCTGGACCGTGGGACGTCGGGGCTGCTCGTCGTGGCCCGCACACCCGAGGCGCACACCGAGCTCGTCGCCCAGCTGTCGGACCACTCGGTCGAGCGCGTGTACACCGCCCTGGTGTGGGGGCACCCGCGCCACGCGAGCGGCATGGTCGACGCACCTATCGGCCGGTCTCGCCGGGACCCGCTCCGGATGACCGTCGCCGAGGACGGACGCGAGGCCCGCACCCGCTACCGCGTCGACGAGTTGTTCGACGAACCCGGCGCGGCGGCCGTCGTGACCTGCTGGCTCGAGACGGGCCGAACCCACCAGATCCGGGTCCACATGGCGTCGATCGGGCACCCGGTCGTCGGCGACGACAAGTACGGCGGCGACCGTAGGGGAGTCTCTAGCCACCGGCCGGTGCTGCACGCCCGGCGTCTGTCGTTCGTCCATCCGGGCACCGGGGAGCAGATCACGTTCGACTCGCCGTTCCCCGAGGACCTGCAGGCCGTCGTCGCGAAGTTCAGCTGACGGGCTGTTGCTCTGGCGTGCCCTGTTCAGGCGTCGCCCGGCCACGGCGCGTCACCCTTGGTGATGCTGGCCAGGTCGGTGAGCGTGTAGTTCTCGAGCATGGACCGCATGCGGTCGCCGACGTCGCCCCAGATGGCCAGAAGCACGCACTGGCCCTCGTGGTCGCACGCACCGTCGGTGTGGGGCCGGCCGAAGTCGCCGGCCTGGATCGGGCCGTCGACGGCCGAGACGATCTGGGCGAGGGTGATCTCGTCGGGGTCGCGGGCGAGCACATAGCCGCCGCCGACGCCCCGCTTCGACCGCACCAGCCCGGCTCCCTTGAGCGCCAAGAGGATCTGCTCGAGGTACGGCTGGGGGAGGCCGGTGCGCTCTGCAATGTCGCGCACCGACGTCGGGGTGCCGCCCTCGTGGAGCGCGAGCGACAGCAGCGCTCGGCTGGCGTAGTCCCCCCGGGTCGAAACCTTCACCCGGCCATCGTAGGCATCCCGTCGGCGCCGTCGTGGAGTTCGGGCCCCACGGTCTGTCGCCAGAGGTTCCCACCGGCGCTCAACCTCGCTACCTTGGGGGCGACCGGAAGGACGTCACGTTGCCTGGTGCGACCGGGGACAGCCCCAACTCCCACGACGACTCGGCCGCCCCTGAGCTGGTGCTGCCCGACTATGAGGGCGCGTGCGTCGCCAACCTCGTCGACGTGCTTGTCGACGACCCGGACGGCGCCCCGGACTGGATCCCCGAAGGTGTGCGCGGCGCCCAGCAGGTCGTGCT
>CAJANQ010000455.1 GCA_903941145.1 uncultured Actinomycetes bacterium | reverse complement strand
CGCCGCCCCCGGAGGGCAGTCGGCGCCACCGACGACCGTCGTCGTGCCGGGCGAGCGCCTGCCGACGCAGGGGCCCATCGGGCCGGACCCCAAGCGCCGTCGCAAGGTGCCGCTCGACCTGCTCGGCGGACTGGTGGGCGGCACACCGATCTTCCCGGGGGACTTCGCCGACCCGTTCCTGCTCGCCGAGCCCAAGGCGCTCTTCATCTACGCGACGAACACCACGACGGCCAACGTGCCCGTCACACGGATCCTGGTCGGCGACGCGTTCAACGGCGACTACCTGGGCGACGCACTGCCGGCCCTGCCGTCCTGGACCGTCAAGGGGTTCCAGTGGGCGCCGTCGGTGTGGGCCCGGCCCGACGGCAAGTTCGTCCTCTACTACTCGACCCCGGCGCCGTCACAGGGGTTCGCCGAGCCCCGCAAGCAGTGCATCTCGCGGGCGCTCGGCAGCGCGCCGGAGGGCCCGTTCGTCGACGACTCGCCGGGACCGTTCATCTGCCCGCTCGACGAGGGCGGTGCGATCGACCCGAGCCCGTTCGTGGACGGCGACACGCCCTACCTGTTGTGGAAGGCGGACGGGAACTCCGAGGGGCTCCCGACCAAGATCTACTCGCAGCAGCTGTCGCCGGACGGGCTGTCGGTGGCTGGTCCGCCGAACGAGCTCATCACCAACGACCAGCCGTGGGAGGGCCTGGTGGTCGAGGGGCCGTCCATGGTGCAGGTGGGGGACACCTACGAGCTCTTCTACTCGGCCAACAACTGGGACAGCGCCGACTACGCCGTGGGCATCGCCCTGTGCCAGACCGTGGCCGGGCCGTGCACGAAGCCGCTCGACCGGGCCTGGATGGTGTCGGCCGAGAAGTACACCGGCCCGGGCGGCCAGGAGTTCTTTGCCAACCCGGGCGGAGTCTGGATGGTCCACCACGGGTTCCTGCCCGGCCAGGCGGGCCGCCAGGACGCCCAGCGCAGGCTCTACCTGGACCTGCTGAAGTACTCCGACGGCGACCCGGTGCCGCGCCGGGTCGGAGCGCAGTACACCGAGTGGTCGCTGCTCAAGGCGGCGTTCTGGGTGCTGGTCGTGCTCGGTCTGGCCGTCGGGGCGTTCGTCTGGCTCCGCCGGCGTCGACGACGCGCTGGGGACCCTGACGGCAGGCCTGTCACGGACCGGTGACGCTGCGCACCGCTCCGAGTACCGCCTCGGCTGCGCCGGTGCTCCTGGGCGACCAGTGCTGCCGGTCGGTCAGACCGGGATCCAGACCAGCGAGAGCATCCGCACGCTGACGTCGGTCTTCGAGAGCGTGATCTGGGTGGTCTGCACGGCCTCGGCCGCGGTGCGCCACCTGTCGTCGATCGCGATGAGCTGGCTGGCCAGCTCCTCCTCGAGCGCGGCGAGGTCGTTGGCCTTCACCTCGACGGCGTTGGCGGCCTCGTCGGCCCGCTGGTTGGCCCGGTTCACGCGGTCGTTCCCCGTCTTCGCCTTCTTGGCCGCGGCCACCACGCCGCGGGTCCGGTTGCGGCCTCCGAGGAACCCGGTGACGAGCGTGCCGAGCCCGTCCATCATCGCGGTCGACTTGGTGTCCGACGCAGCGGCCTGGGCGCCGGCGGCCTTCTGCTCGGCGGTGGCGACGGCGTCGCGCAGCTTCTCGATGCGGGCGGCGAGACGGGCCCGGATCTTCTCGGCCTCGGCGTCGGCCGCGGTCTGGGCTGCCTCGTCGCAACGGGCGGCGAACGCCTCGGGCGTCTCGTCGGGCCGGCCGTAGAGCTTGAGCTCGGCGTTGTGGGGCACCTCGATGGTGAGTGTGCGTGACAGGTGGTCCTTCAGCTTGGTGGAGAGCTCGGTGTAGAAGGTCTTGGTGTCGATCCGGGCGGGCGTCGGCAGGTAGCGGGCACCGTCTGGTGCGTCGGTCAGCAGGTCCCGGTCGTCGTGGTCGACGGCGACGGCCGCGGCCACGTCGACGAAGTCGCCGAGCGGCGTGATGACGGCCTCCCACTCCTGCTCCTGGCGGACGTCGGCCTTGCGGTCGTCGAACATGAGGCCGACGCGCAGTGCGAGTCCGGCCTGGAACCGTGTGCTGCCGGGGACGAGACCGACCTCTGCGCCCCAGGGTGCCGCGGGGTCGATGAAGCGGACCGGCACGCCGTCGGCGACCTTGGGCGGGTGGACCGACCCGTCGGTGGTGGAACCGGCGCCGTCGGTCCCAGGTACGGCGTCAACCCCGGGAGCCGCGTCGACACCGGGAGGGGCCGTGTCCACGCCCGGGGGAGCGTCGTCGACGGCAGGGGTGGAGGCCTCGGCCCCTGGGGCTGCCTCCGTGGCGTCGGGGGCCGTCTCGGCGGGAGCGGCGGGGGAGACGGCGGCCGCGGCGATCTCCTCGCGGCCGGGAAGGTCGGCGAGCTGCAGGCCGGTCACCGGACCTCGCAGGTACGACATTGCCCAGCGGGAGCCGAACTTCTTGGGCGAGCCGCCCTTGGCCTGGTGCAGGAAGAACTGCCGCTTGGCCAGTCCAGAGATGGCGCCGTCGAGCTCCTTCACGTCGACGTTGCCGGCGGCCGACGACATGCCCTCGAGGAGGCGGGCCTTGTCGCGCTCGGTCTGGAGGCGGCCCACCAGCCAGGTGCCGGCATTCGACATGGCCTTGTAGTCCAGGTCGACCGGGTTCTGGGTGGCCAGCACCATGCCGACGCCGAAGGCACGGGCCTGCTTGAGGATGGTCAGGATCGGCTGCTTCGTGGCGGGCTCGGAGGTGGGCGGCGCGTAGCCGGCGACCTCGTCGAGGTAGACGAGCGCCCGCAGCCGGTCGGAGCCGGGCTGGCCGCGGAACCACCGGACGAGCGCAGCCAGGATGCGGCTGACCGCCATCTGCCGCTCGGCGTCGGACAGGTGCGAGATGGCGATGACCGACAGGCTCGGCCGGCCGTCGGGGGAGAAGAGGAGCTGCTCGATGTCGAGCGGCGCCCCCTGGGTCCATGCCGCGAACACCGGCGCGGCCAACATGCCGTTGAGCTTCACGGCCAGCGCGGTGCGGGCCTTGGCCGGGATGATCGTGTCGATCTCCATGACGCCGAGCGTGCGCATCGGCGGGTCCTGGATCTGCGCCAGCAGCGTGGCCAGGTCGAGCGACTGCCCGGCCGACCAGGCGTGGTGGACGATGTTGGAGATCAGCAGGTGCTCGGGGCTGGCGAGCGGGTCGCCGGTGATGCCCACCATGCCGAGCAGCCCCGAGGTGAGCGCGCCGATCTCGGCATTGAGGGACTCCTCGTCGGCGTTGGTCGGTGCAGCGAGCGTGCCCACCAGGTTGAGCGGCGTCGCCGAGGTCGAGCCCGGCGTGTACACGCCCATGCGCACGTTCTGGCGGAACTCGGCGATGCGCTCCGGTCCGATGCCCCAGTCGGCCAGCCCCTTGGTCCAGTCGGCGGCCACGGTGGCGGGGTCGCCGCCCTCCGGCACCCACGGGGCGAAGTCCTCGGGCCGCAGCTCGGGGAAGGTGAGGAGCAGGTTGGTGAGGTCGCCCTTGGGGTCGATCGCGATGATCGGTACGCCGGAGGACAGGACCTCTTCCATGAGCGAGATGGCCAGGCCGGTCTTGCCGGAGCCGGTCATGCCGACGATCACGCCGTGCGTCGTCAGGTCGTTGGGGTCGAGCCGCACGGCCTCGCCGTTGCGGGCCCCGTCTGCGTCGAGCTGCTCACCGATGAAGAGTCCAGAGTCACCCATGGCCGTCAGCCTGCCATGCGTCGCGACCTGGCCCGGACAGTGCGGCGGCGGCCGTCGGGGAAGTGGACGGACGGTCATTCCGGCAACCCCGGCACCCCTGGCGGCGCGTCGGCCGATGCCGTGACCGGGCAGCAGTACGCTCCGCAGCCGGTCGAGGCCGTCGGTGGTCGACGGGGCGAGGCGCTCCGACGGACGGGACGGGAGAGAGGGGGGGGACACATGGGATTCCGCATGCGGCGGTCGGTGCAGCTGCTGCCGGGTGTCCGGCTGAACCTCTCCAAGTCCGGCATCGGCTACTCGGTCGGCGTAAAGGGGTTCCGCATGTCGCACGGGGCCGACGGCAAGGTGCGTCGCACGGTCTCGCTGCCCGGCACCGGCATGTCGCACGTGACGGTGGTGGGCGACACCGACGGCGGTTCCGACGCCGACGCACCTGCTGGTCGGGCGTCCGACGCACCCCCGGCAGCACCACCGGACGGTCCCGTCGTGTCGCGTCCGGGGCTGCTCGCCCCCAAGGCCCACAAGGCGCTCGCCGAGGCGCTGACGGCCGGTGACCCTGCCAAGGTCGATGCCGTCGGCTACGCCAACGAACGCGTGGCGCTCGCCGCCGCCATGTTCGCCGGCTACCTGTACCTCGACCGGGGCGACCTCGACCGGGCCGGTGACCTGCTGGCCTGGGCGTTCCAGACCGGCAAGGACCCGGCCAGGGACGAGTTCGTCGCCCAGTACGTGCACGGCACGCTCACGCTCGAGGTCGTCGAAGGCGTCGAGGTCCTGCTCCCGGTCGGGCGCAGCTCGCTGGGCCTCGGCCTCGCCGAGGTCCGTCAGGCCCAGGGTCGTGCCGCCGAGGCGGTCCCGGTGGTCGAGCAGCTCGAACCGAACGTGGCCACTGCGGTGTCGCTGTGCGAGCTGAACGTGGTCGCCGGCCGGTTCGACGAGGTCGTGAAGCTCACCGAGGACATCACGAACTCCGACGACCTGACCGCGCTCCTCTGCACGTTCCGAGGCGTGGCGTTCCGCGAGCAGGGCTACTACGACGCGTCGCGTGCGTCGTTCCGTGAGGCACTCCGGTTCAGGTCGAGGCATCCGGTTGTCCGCCACCGCGCGCTGCTCGAGCGGGCGCGCTGCTACGAGCGTGAGCGGAAGTTCGCGCTGGCCCGCAAGGACCTGGAGCGGATCCTGGCCGACGACTCGGACTACCCGGGCCTGGCTGCAGCGCTGGCCGAGCTGGCCTGAGCGTTCAGCCCTTCTTGCGGCGGAGGTCCAGCAGGACGAGACCAGCGCCGAGGAGCAGCAATCCGCCCACTGCGAGCGGCACCGCGTTGGAACCCGTGTTGGGCAGCTCGCGCGTCTCGGTCTCGTCAAGGACCTCCGGGTCCGGCGGCCCGTCAGGGGTCGTCGTGGTCGTGGCCGGTCGGATGGTGGTCTCGGGCGAGACCGTCGGCGGCGGCGCCGTGGTCGTGGTCTCCGGGACGGTGCTCGACGTGGTCGTGGTCTCCGGGATCGTGGTCGACGTGGTCGTGGTCGACGTGGTCGTGGTGGAGGACGTCGTCGTCGGCGTGGTCGTCGTCGTTGTGGGGACGGTCGACGTGGTCGTACTGGTCGTGGTCGTCGTCGGAGCGGTCGTAGTGGTCGTGCTCGTTGTGGTCGTACTCGTCGTGCTCGTACTCGTCGTGCTCGTGCTCGTCGTCGTGGAGGTCGTCGACGTGGTGGTGGTCGTGCACGACGGCGGGGTCACGACGTTCATGGTGGCGAAGGACGAGTTGGACGACGGGCCGGTGCCGTCATCGAGAATGGCCTCGAAGTCGTTGCGGATGTTCTGCGGCGGCTTGCACTCCGAGACCACCTTGGTGGTCAGGCACATCTGCACGGTGGGGCCGAGGAACGTCACCTGGAACCGCGACGTCGCCGAGATGGCGGCCGGATCGGTCAGCTCGAGCCGCACGGCGAACTTGAGTCCGCTGCCCACCGGCAAGGCCGACAGCGACGCCGTGCCGTTGGTCATGGGCACGTCCTGGAAACTGGCAACCGGGGCGCCACCGGGTTCGAAGGCTGAGATCTTGGCCGAGGCACCCTTGGAGAGGTCGATGTCGGTCAGTGTGGCCTGGTTCCAGGTGAGTGACGCTGGCTTGTCGGGGCCGCAGTAGGAGGTGCGAGGGGTCACGGTGAGCTCGGCGCCGGTCGACGTGCAGGCCGAGGCGTTGCCAAAGGCGTTGAACGACACCATCCAGCCGGCGTCCCCAAGGCCCCACATGCAGCCGTTCTGGTCCTTCGAGAACCCGTAGTTGGTGACGAACCCCTTGTTCTGGTCGGGGAAGGTCTTGATGCCGGCGGTGCCGAAGTCGGCGCACTTGGCGCCGGTGGCGAAGTCGAAGCACAGGGCCCACGAGTTCACGCCGGCGATCGCCGCGTCGACCGGGGTCGAGAACGGCATGAAGATCCGGGTGCCGACCTCGGCGCTGACATAGGCCGCCGCGGCGAACGAGGCAGGCCCGCTGTACGTGGGGATGGCGTTGGGGACCGAGTTCACCGCGGCCTGGATGCCGGCGGGCACCGGCCCGGCGCCACCGGTGGCGTTGAAGCAGTTCACCGGCCGGGTTGCCGTCTGGGAGAAGAACGTGAGCGTCACGAACGTGTTGACCACGCAGACCGACGAGCCGCCGGTCAGGTCGGGGAAGAGCAGGTTGGAGAAGCGCAGGGTGGCGCCGCCGGTGGTGCCGGGGACCGCCGGGGTGGTCCAGCCGGCGCACGGGCCGCCGGTGGTCAGGTCCGCACAGAGCAGCCGGTTGCCCAGGCCCTCGTTCGCACCGGGGTTCGCGCCGTAGTCGATCAGGAAGTACGCCTTCGTGCCGATCTGGCGCATCTGCAGCGCCGGGGACCGGCCCTCTGCGTACTGGTCGTTGTTCCAGCCCGGCAGGCTCGCGGTGTTCATGTTCACCGTGCCGCAGGCAGCGAGCGAGGCGGTGTCGAAGCACTCGAGGTCGATCTTGTTGGCCTTGGGGCCGTTGGTGGGGTGGATCGCCAGGGCGTAGAGCTTGGTCCCGTTGGTGGCGACGCCCGAGAAGGGGGAGCGGGCCACGTAGGCGGTACCGGCGCGGAGGTTGTCGGTCACCGGGTAGAAGCCGTCACCGCACTTGGCGTCGGTGTTGGTGTCCCAGCAGTAGAAGCCGCCCGGGTCGTTGGAGCCGGGCAGGTCGTGCGTGCCCGAGAACCACAGCCGGCCCTGGGCGTCGAGGTTGGCGGCAGCAGAGAACGGGGTGAAGAAGTCGTCGGTCTTGGCGATCGACACCTCCTTCGGGTAGCCCGCACACCGGGCCTGCGTGCGACGGTCGGTGCAGTTGACCTCGGGCTTTCCGACGCCGGTGTGGTGGTACACGTTGAAGATCCGGGGGTTGCCGACGATCGGCACCCAGCCGTCACCGCCGGTTGCGGCAGGGAACGTGCCGGGCACCGGGGCGATCAGGCCCTTGAGGGAGCCCGGCACCGGGCCCTGTGCCGTGATGGCGCGGACCCGTCGGACGGCGGGGCTCTCCGGAGCGGTGAAGTCGTCCCCGGTGGTCTGGTTGGAGAAGACCAGGGTCCAGCCCTCGGGGACCTTGGTGGAGCCCGGGACGTACTCGTGGCCGTCGCCGATGGTGTCGGTCAGCACACCGTTGACCGCGTCGAGGTCGGTGTTCTCAAGACTGATGGTCCAGTCGACGGCGTCGGTGGACTCGACCTGGGTCTTCGACCCAGTGGACTTGGCGGTGCCGGACTTGGTGGAAGTCGGGGTCGTGGTGACGGCGTTTGCGAACGCTGCGGGCACCAGCACGGCGAGCACCAGCAGTACCGCCGCGACGGCGCGATGGTGCCTGCCATCTGGCCGTCCGGCCTCAATTCCTTCAGTGCGCCGCATCGCTAACTCCCGCCGTGCTTCCTGATCCCTTGCCGAAGGTACCGGTCGGGGCCAAAAAGGTCTAGGTGGAATTTTGCTCACCCGGCGGGTCGTGCAGGTGCTCGGTCCAGCCGGAGCCGTCCCACCACCGGAGCTGGGACGAACCTGTCGGGTCGGGATACCAGCCCGCTGCCGGTGTGCGTGGCGCCTGCGCAGGGGCCGGCGGGGGTCCTGCTGCGGGGGGAGCTGTCGCCACAGGGCCTGGCTGAGGGTCGAACGCCGGGAGCCCGGCCGTCGAGTCGGAGTCCCAGGTCCTTGCGGCCGACGACGCGGCAACGTTCGCGGCCGCCGCCGCCTGCACCTCAGACTGCAGTGCCGCCTGCACCCTCCGCCTGCGCCACCGCTGCACGAGTGTCCCCAGCACGAGCAGCACGGCCACGGCGCCGACCGCCGCCAGGACGTAGGGCAGGACGGGCACCGAGGTGTTGGTCATCTTGAGGGTCTGCGGGCCGG
>CAJANQ010000454.1 GCA_903941145.1 uncultured Actinomycetes bacterium | reverse complement strand
CGGTCGCGCTCGTCGAGCGGCTGGACTCGTCGACCGAGGAGCGTCCGTTGCTCGCCGGCGGGACCGGTGCCGCAGTGGACCGGCTCGCACTGATGGCGTCGGAGCGCGGCCCGCTCTACGAGTCGGTCGCCGACGTCGCGCTCTCGGTCGAGGGCCGGACCGCCGCCGACGTGGTCGACGCGCTCGACGGGCTGCTCGACGACCTGTTCGGCGTCGGGCCCACCCAGGGGGCCGTCCAGTGATCACCGTCGAGGTCCCGCTGCCCGACGGCCGCGGGTACCCGGTGCTGGTCGGCCCCGGTGCGGTCGCCGAGCTGGCGTCGGTGCTGCCGCCCGGCGTCCGGCGCGTCGCGGTCGTGACCCAGCCCGGCATCGGGGTCGAGGTCGACCCTGGCTGCGACGTCCTCGTCAGCCACATCGGCGACGGCGAGCCGCACAAACGGCTCTCGACCGTCGAGGCGCTGTGCTCCGAGTGGGCACAGTTCGGCCTGACCCGTTCGGACTGCGTGGTGGGTGTCGGCGGGGGACTGGTGACCGACGTCGCCGGGTTCGCCGCCTCGATGTACCACCGGGGCATCCCCGTGGTGCACGTGGCCACCTCGCTGCTCGCGCAGATCGACGCGGCCGTCGGCGGAAAGACTGGCGTCAACCTGCCGGAGGGCAAGAACCTGGTCGGTGCCTACTGGCAGCCTTCCGCCGTCCTGTGCGACACCGACACGCTCACGACCTTGCCGCCCCGCGAGTGGCGCTGCGGACTTGGTGAGCTGGCCAAGTACCACTGGCTCGGCGGTGGGCGCCTCGACGAGCTGCCGCTCGACGAGCGGGTCGCCCGCTGCGTCGAGATCAAGGCCGAGGTCGTCGCCTCCGACGAGCGCGAGTCGGGCCGGCGGGCCATCCTCAACTACGGGCACACGCTCGCGCACGCCATCGAGATCGCCGGCGGCCACGACCTCCGCCATGGCGAGGCTGTCGCCATCGGCCTGGTGTACGCCGCCGAGCTCGGGCGGGCACTCGGCCGGATCGACGACGCCGAGGTCGCCGAGCACCGCCGGGTGGTGTCGGGCTACGACCTGCCGACGACCATCCCCGACGGGCTGGAGGACGCCGAGCTGATGGACCTCATGGCCCGCGACAAGAAGGTCCGCAACGAGGGCCTGGTGTTTGCCCTCACCGGCCCCGACGGCGTCGAGGTCGTCAACGGGGTCGACCCGGACGTGGTCCGGGCGACGCTGGCGGCAGTCCGATGAGCAGCCGCCCCCTGGTCCTGCTGCTGTCGGGCCCCAACCTGAACCTGCTGGGCACCCGGCAGCCCGAGATCTACGGCACCGAGACCCTCGACGACCATGTCACGACGGCACGTGTGGCGGCCGACGCCGCCGGCCTGGACCTCGAGCACCTGCAGTCCAACCACGAGGGAGTGCTGGTCGACGAGATTCAGGGCGCCCGCGGGCGGTGCGCCGCTGTGGTGATCAACCCCGGGGCCTTCACGCACTACTCCTGGGCCATCCACGACGCCCTCGCCGCGCTCGACTGTCCGGTGGTGGAGCTGCACCTCTCGGACCCCAAGCAGCGGGAGGAGTGGCGGCACCTGTCGGTCGTCGAGCCGGTGGCGGCCGCCACCGTGGCGGGGCTGGGTGGCGACGGCTACCGGGTCGCCGTCGAGACCGCTGCCGGTCTCATCGCCGGCTGACCGCCGTAGGCTCGGTCCGTGATCTTCGACCGTGACGCCCTTCCCCCCATGGACGTGGCCGGCCGCCTCGGCCGCCTTCGTGACGCACTCGCTGCCGACTCAGCGGCCGCTGGCACCGACGCCCTCCTTGTCGGCAACCTGACCAACGTCCGGTACCTGACCGGCTTTACCGGGTCAGCGGCGTTGCTGCTCGTCACGCCGTCCGACACGGTGTTCGTCACCGACGGCCGCTACAAGGACCGCGCCGCGGCCGAGCTCGACGCCGCCGGCGTGCCGGCCACGCTCGAGGTGGTCAACGACGCCGAGGCGACGGTGGTCGAGCACGTCGCCCGGCTCGGTCTGCGCGCGGTCGGGCTCGAGGCCGACACCGTGACCTGGTCCACCCAGCGCCGCCTCGCCGCCGCGCTGGACAAGGGCGCCGGCGGCTGCGAGGCCGTGCCGACCACGGCAGTCGTCGAGACGCTCCGTCTGACCAAGGACGCCGGCGAGGTGGCCCGCATCCGGGCCGCGGCGGCGATTGCCGACCGGGCGCTCGACACCGTGCGCCGCCGGCTGCTCGACGGCCTCACCGAGTCCGAGTTCGCCGCAGAGCTCGACGCCACGATGCGCCACCTGGGCGCCGACGACCTGAGCTTCGAGACGATCGTCGCGTCGGGACCCAACGGCGCCCGTCCGCACCACACGCCGTCGGACCGCCAGATCGCCCAGGGTGACCTGGTGGTGATCGACTTCGGTGCGCTGGTCGACGGCTACCACTCGGACATGACCCGCACCCTCGGCGTGGGGACGCTCGACGAGGAACGTCGCCACATGCTCGACGTCGTCCTGGCCTCCCAGGCCGCCGGGGTGGCGGCCGTGACGTCCGGCGTGGACTGTGCCACGGTCGACAAGGCCTGCCGGGACCTGATCGAGGAGGCGGGCATGGGCGACGCGTTCCTGCACTCGACCGGGCACGGCGTCGGTCTCGACATCCACGAGGAGCCACGGGTGTCCTCCCGTTCGACTGCTACCCTCCGGCCCGGCCACGTGGTCACCGTCGAGCCCGGCGTCTACCTCACCGGGATCGGCGGCGTCCGTATCGAGGACACCGTGCTCGTCACCGAGGGCGGCTGTGAGCGCCTCACCCTGGCCCCCAAGGACCCGATGGTCGTCTGACGACGGCCCGGCCAAGCAGACAGGAACGTCAAGTGCCCCAGATCTCGACCTCGGACTTCAAGAACGGCATGTCCCTCGACCTCGAGGACGGTCTGTTCTCGCTCGTCGAGTTCCAGCACGTGAAGCCCGGCAAGGGCGGCGCGTTCGTCCGCACCACGCTCAAGAACGTCCGCAACGGCGCCGTCGTCGAGCGCACCTTCCGCGCCGGCGAGAAGATGGAGCGGGCCATCATCGACAAGAGGGACATGCAGCTGCTCTACCGCGACGGCGACGACTACGTCCTCATGGACTCGTCGACCTACGACCAGCTGAACGTCCCGGCCGCCACCATGGGTGACGCCTCCAACTACGTGGTCGACAACTCCAGCATCACGATCATGATGTACGGCACCGAGATCATCGGCGTCGACCTGCCCGCCTCGGTGGAGCTCTCCGTCGCCGAGACCGAGCCCGGCATCCAGGGCGACCGTGTCTCGGGCGCCAAGAAGCCCGCCACGCTCGAGACCGGCCTGGTCGTGCAGGTCCCGCTGTTCATCGAGCCGGCCGAGCGCATCAAGGTCGACACCCGCAGCGGCGAGTTCATCTCCCGCGCGTGACCGACGACGCCGAGTCCTCCCCGCAGCGCCCCGCCATGCGGCCCGTCGCCGCCGGTCGCAGAGAGGCGCGCGAGCGTGCGCTGCACCTGCTCTACGAGGCCGCCATGAAGGACCTCGACGCCGACGGCGTGCTGGCCCAGCAGGTGCTGGCGCCCGAGCCCTACACCGAGCAGGTCGTGCGTGGCGTGTTCGAGTACCAGGCCGAGCTCGACGAGGTCCTCGGCCGGCTCGCGCGGGGATGGACGCTGGACCGAATGCCGGTGCTCGACCTTGCCGTCCTTCGGCTGGGGAGCTTCGAGCTGGCCCACCTCGACGACATCCCGACCGGTGTCGTGCTGTCCGAGGCCGCCGACCTGGCGTCGGAGTACGGCACCGACGACTCGGCCCGTTTCGTGAACGGCGTCCTGGCCAGCGCTGCCAAGGAGCTCCGTCCCGAGTGAGTGGCGACCGGCGCGCGAGGTCCCGGAGTGGTGCTACCGTGACCTTCTGACCGTGAAGGGAGTCCTGTGAGGCTCCTACGGACAGGAAGGACTGCCTGTGGCAGAGCGCGAACGACGGATGACACGCCCCTACGGGGGCGTTTTTGTTGCCCGGACCCAGGTGATGGACGCCGCCGACATCCACCGGGCCCTGCGCCGCATGGCGCACGAGGTGATCGAGCACAACCACGGCCACGAGGAGATCGTGCTGGTGGGGCTGCAGACCGGCGGGGTCGAGATGGCCCACGCGCTGGCCACGGTCATCGAAGAGATCGAGGAGCTCGAGGAGGGTGAGCCGGGCGTCCCGGTCGGCACCCTGGACGTCGCCCTCTACCGCGACGACATCGGGATCCGCCCGGTGCTGCCCGAGGAGGTCACCGACATCCCGGTCGACCTCGACGGCCGGGTGGTGGTGCTGGTCGACGACGTGCTCTTCACCGGACGGACCATCCGGGCGGCGCTGGACGCAGTCTGCGACTACGGGCGGCCCCGGGCGGTGCAGCTGGCGGTCATGGTCGACCGCGGCCACCGCGAGCTGCCGATCCGCCCGGACTACGTCGGCAAGAACCTGCCGACACGCCGCAACGAGCTGGTGGACGTCACGATGTCCGGCGTCCAGCTCGGGGAGCTCCAGAAGCAGTGAGCGGCACCACTCGCGACCTGACCGAGGCCTCCTCGACGGTGGACACCTCGTCGTTCGGCGACCGTCGGCACCTGCTCACCGTCTCCGACCTCGAGCGTCCTGAGATCGAGCAGCTCCTCGAGCTGACCGACACGTTCGTCGAGGTCAGCAACCGGGCCATCCCCAAGGTCCCGGCCCTCCGCGGCCGGACGGTGGTGACCCTCTTCTTCGAAGACTCCACCCGCACCCGCCTGAGCTTTGAGACCGCGGCCAAGCGGCTGTCGGCCGACACCATGAGCTTCGCCGTGTCGTCCTCGTCGGTGAACAAGGGCGAGTCGGTCCGGGACACCATCGAGACCATCGAGGCCATGGGCATCGACGCCGTCGTGGTGCGCCACAAGTCGTCGGGCGTCCCGGCCCAGATCGCCGGGTGGACCAACGCTGCGGTCATCAACGCGGGCGACGGCTGGCACCAGCACCCGACCCAGGCCCTGCTCGACGCCTACACGCTCCGGTCGCACCTGGGCTCGCTCGACGGGGTCCGCATCTCGATCGTGGGCGACGTCAAGCACTCGCGGGTGGCCCGGTCCGACATCGAGGTCTTCACCAAGCTCGGGGCCGAGGTCACGCTCGTGGCCCCGCCCACGCTGCTGCCCCCGAGCACCGCCCCCTGGGACGTGCGGGTCAGCCACGACTTCGACTCGGTCGTCGGGAGCACGGACGTCTGCTACCTGCTGCGGATGCAGCGGGAACGCATGACCGAGGCCCTGGTTCCCACGCTGCGTGAGTACACGGCGCACTACGGGCTCACCTCGGCCCGGGCCGACCGGCTGCCCGACGGCGCGCTGATCATGCACCCCGGACCCATGAACCGCGGCGTCGAGATCGCGGGCGAGGTGGCCGACCGGCCCAACGCGGTGATCACCGAGCAGGTGGCCAACGGGGTGGCGGTGCGCATGGCGGTGCTCTTCCTGGTCCTTGGACCGGGACGGGCCTCGGGGGCCAAGAACGAGATCTCTTCGAACGGAGCTGGATAGATGGCGGCAGACCTAATCGTGGCAGGAGGGCGCGTCGTGGACGCGTCCGGCGAGCGAGAGGCCGACGTGGTCGTGGCCGACGGCCGGATCGTCGAGGTCGGACCCGGGCTGGCGTCGCAGCACGCCGGCGCGCAGGTGCTCGACGCGTCGGGCTGCCTGGTGTCGCCCGGCCTGGTCGACCTCCACACGCACCTGCGCCAGCCCGGCAAGGAAGAGGCCGAGACGATCGAGACCGGGTCCCGGGCCGCGGCGCTCGGCGGCTATACGGCAGTGCTGGCGATGCCCAACACGACCCCGGCGATGGACTGCGCGGCGGTCGTGCGCGAGGTCCTCGAGCTGGGCAGGTCGGCGCCGTGCGACGTGCACGCCTCGGGCGCCATCACCGTGGAGCGCGCCGGTGCGGCCCTGGCCCCGATGGCCGAGATGGCCGAGCTGGGAGTGCGGATCTTCACCGACGACGGCACCGGCGTGCAGGACGACCGGCTCATGCGCCGGGCCCTCGAGTACTCGGTGGGTCTGGGTGTGACGCTCGCGCAGCACTGCGAGGTCTCGTCGCTGTCCGAGGGCACCTGCATGCACGAGGGGGAGTGGTCCAGCCGGCTCGGGCTGCCCGGCCAGCCCGCAGAGGCCGAGGAGCTCATGGTCATGCGTGACATCGCGCTGGCCCGTCTCACCGGTGCCCGGATACACCTCCTCCACCTGTCCACGGCCGGTTCGGTCGCCATGGTGGCCGCCGCCAAGGCAAGCGGCCTCCCGGTCTCGGCCGAGGCCGCCCCGCACCACTTCACGCTCACCGACGAGTGCTGCAAGGAGTACGACGCCACGTTCAAGGTCCACCCGCCGCTGCGTAACGCCGCCGACGTGGCCGCGTTGAAGGCCGGGCTGGCTGACGGCTCGATCGACGCCATCGCCACCGACCATGCCCCGCACGCGCCCGAGGACAAGGAGCGCCCGTTCGACCAGGCGCCCCCGGGCATGCTCGGTCTCGAGTTTGCCCTGGCCCTGGCCTTCACCGAGCTGGTGGACGGCGGCGCCATGTCCGAGGCCGACGTCCTCGGGACGCTCAGCTGGAAGCCGGCCGCCATCGCACAGATGGTCGACCACGGCGGACCGGTCGAGGCGGGGCACGCCGCCAACCTCTGCATCGTCGACCCGGCCGCGCGCTGGACGGTCGACGCCAGCGGCGGGGCCAGCCGCAGCCGCAACGTGCCCTACGTAGGTCGCGAACTGCGCGGCAAGGTCCGTCACACCGTCCTGTTCGGAGAACCCGTCGTCATCGGGGGAGAGGCACAACGATGAGCATTACCGAGGCAGCGATCGTGCTGGCCGACGGCACCGTCTTCGAGGGCGAGGCCATCGGCGCACCCTCAGAGGTCCGCACCGGGGAGTTCGTGTTCAACACGGTCCTGTCGGGCTACCAGGAGGTGATCTCCGACCCCAGCTACGCCGGTCAGGTGATCACCTTCACCTACCCGCACATCGGCAACTACGGCGTGAACGCCGCCGACGACGAGGCCAGCACCGTGCACTGTGCCGGTGTCGTGATCCGTGACCTCGCTCGCCGCCACAGCAGCTGGCGCGCCGATGGCGACCTGGACTCCTACCTGCGTCGCCACGGCGTCCCGGGCATCGCCGGTATCGACACCCGCCGCCTGACCCGCCACCTGCGTGACCACGGTGCGCTGCCCGGCGCGTTCGGCACCGCCGACGAGCTCACGCTCAAGAACGCCGCGGTCGCTGCGGCCGGCACCGACGGCATCGACCTGGTCGCCGCGGTCAGCCTCCCGGCCCGCACCGTGCCTGCCTCCTCCGGCGCCACCCGGCGGGTCGTGGCCCTCGACCTGGGCATCAAGGCCACGATCGTGGACCACCTCGCGGGCATCTCCACGGTTGAGGTCGTCCCCTGCTCGACGACCGTCGAGGAGATCCTCGCCCTCGAGCCCGACGGAGTGTTCCTCTCCAACGGTCCTGGCGACCCGGGAGCAGTCGCTGGCGTGCCGGCCACCGTCTCGGCGCTGCTCGGCAAGGTCCCGGTGTTCGGGATCTGCATGGGCCACCAGATGTTGGCCACCGCGCTCGGCGGCAGCACCTACAAGCTCCCGTTCGGCCACCACGGTGGCAACCACCCGG
>CAJANQ010000453.1 GCA_903941145.1 uncultured Actinomycetes bacterium | reverse complement strand
TGTTGACCGAGCTCAACCTGGGCACCGCCGAGGCACCGGTCACCGAGCGCGACACGTGGTCCGGCTACCCGGCCTCACGCGCACGGCTGCTCGACGCCGTGCAGGACTCGAAGGTCACCAACCCGGTGGTGGTGACGGGCGACTGGCACACCAGCTACGTGTTCGACGTCAAGGCGACCCCCGACGGTCCCACCGTCATGCCGGAGTTCCTCGGCGGTTCGATCTCCACCATCATCACGGGCGGCGAGTCCCACAAGGAGGTCAACCCCCAGGTCAGGTACTGGGAGGGCAAGCACTGCTACGCCGTCGTGACCGTCACTGAGGCGCAGCTGAAGTGCGAGTTCAAGTACGTCGACAACATCTGGGACCGCAACGCACCGATCAGCCAGACCGACACGTTCGTGGTCAAGAACGGCGAGCACGAGGCCCAGCAGGTCTGACCCCCTCGGGGTGGTTCAGCCGCCGTTGGTGAGCGGCGAGTAGGGCCGGCACGGCTGGGCGATGCCCGGGCACGCCGGGAGCCCCGCAGGCGGCTGCACGCCCGGCACGACCGGCAGCGACACCGACGACGGGGTCGAGCCGCCCATCAGGATGGTGTTCGTCGGTCGCTGCTCGGAGTCGGTCGAGATGTAGCGCCACGCGTTCTTGTCGCCGCCGACCGGGCCGACCACGACCCGGATCCGACTGCCGGCGCGGAACGCATGGGTGAACGGCAGCACCTGCACCCTGACCCGGTTGGCGCCGGGCTCGAGCGGCGCCGAGGTCGAGAAGTCGATGTCCGGCCGGGTGGGGTCGCTGTTGCGGACGTTCCGGTACGTCGCCCGCTGCACCCCGCTGTTGACGAGCTGCTCCTGGCCGTCGGGACGGACCTCGGTGATCGTGACCTGGAGGTCTGTGGCCGCCGCGGTCGAGGACAGCCAGAGGTCAGCACCGACCGGACCGGACACGACGGTGTCCTGGGTCAGGACCGGCGACACGAACCCGGTGCCGAAACCAGAGGGGACGCTGCTCCAGCTGGTGTCGCCCTGGGTGCCGGGCCGACGGGTCGGATCGGACACATAGGACGCGGCGGCCTCGTCGGGAACGGTCGGTGACAGCTGCCCGCCGGCCGACAGGTACCACGTAGCGGTGCGGGCCTCGGGCGCAGGGAACGAGCTCGACGTGAAGCTCCACTGCGTGCCGTCGGCGTCAGGACGCTCGACGCCGAAGGTGTACTGCGGCCGTTCCTCCCAGCGCCGCTGCGCGTCCCAGGGAGTGAGTCCGGCGAGCGAGGGCAGGCGGAACGAGGTCGGCCCGTCCCAGATGAACGGGGCGACCAGCGGGACCCCGAACTTGATCTCCGGGCCGCGACGAGCCACGTAGATGTCGAGGAACTGGAAGACGTCGGTGATCGTGTCGGGGCTAATGGCGTCGTTGTGACGGCCGGACGTGAGCGTGACCCAGGCCTGGCGGTTGTGCGACGTCAGGCGGTCCAGGCCGAGCATCGCGTACGAGCTGGTCTGCTCGTCCTGGTCCTGCAGGAGCGCGAACGTGGGCACGTCGATGCGGTCGAGCATCTCGGTGAAGTCACGGGCCTGGTAGTCCGGGCCGATCTGCGGAGAGTCACGGAAGATGCTGCTCGCATCACGTGTCTGCAACCGCAGCCGCTGGTTGGCCCTGCAGTAGGGGTCGGTCGCGACCAGCGCGTTGGCGTAGGGCATCGCACCCGGGTCCGGTGCGGGGCGGGCGTTGGCCTGACGACCGGCGACCCACGTGTCGGCGAACCCCACGTTGAACACGCCGCCGGGCCAGCCGACGTCGTAGAACCGGCCGAGGAACGACATCGGCACGATGCCCGCAAGGTGCGGCGGACGGGTGCTGGCGGTCGCGATCTGCGAGAAGCCGGAGAACGAGATGCCCACCATGCCGGGGCGGCCGTTGAGCACCCAGGGCTGACGGGCCAGGGTCTCAACGACGTCGTAGCCGTCGTAGCGGCTGGGCAGGTCGAACAGGTCGGCCTCTCCGCCCGAGCAGCCGGTGCCGCGCAGCTGCACCGAGACCGTCGCATAGCCGGCCAGGCGGACGAGCAGGCTCCCGACCGCAGTCTCGCCGCCGGGCACGAGCGGGTCGTTGCCGTACTCCGGGTCGAACAGACGCGCCACCCTGTCGGCCAGCGGGTCCTGCGGCGACGCCACCGCGTAGCCGGAGTACTCGATCACGGTCGGGAACGGACCGTCAGAGAGCGACTGGCCGACCGGCGGGCGCACCGTCACCGCGAGCAGCGTGCCGTCGCGGGTCGGCAGGTAGTTGAGGCCCTCCTGCAGCGAGGTCGAACGGTAGAACGCGTCCGACGGGTGGTCGTCGACCGTCAGCACTCGCACCGTGCGGGTCCGGGTGCCGGCGTCGTTCGCCACGGTGTAGGTCGCGCCCTGCTGGAGCTGGCGGAACACCAGGCTGCCGAGGCGGTCGGCGGCACCCTCGACCGTGGCACGGCCGTCGGAGGTCAGCCGGAAGGTCTCGCCAGCGTCGGCACCCGTGACGTAGATCTGCTCGATGCCGGCGCGCACGTCGAACGACTCGGTGGGCAGCGCCGGGCCCTTGCCGGTTGCGGGAGCCAGCGGCACGGGCGGCGGAGCGCCGGCGCAACCCGCAGCAACGACAGCGACCAACAAGAACGCGATGGCGGAACTCCGCCTGACCCCCAACGACATGCGGTGAGTGTAGTGCGGCGCAGTAACCAGCCGGTAGTGACGGCCAGGGGCCGTCGCACTAGCCGACGAGCTGCGGCCGGGACCCGCCCGTCACCCGGGCGACCGTGCCGCCCCGGGCCGAGCCGATGCCCTCCGAGCCCACGGGGTACGAGGCGTAGACCGCTCGCTGGGCGCCGGACGTGTCCTTGAAGAAGGCCAGGCCACCCGGACCGGTCCGGGTCGCGCTCGCGGTCAGCCAGGGGCCGGTGGTGGGCGTGCACGGCCCGGTCGGCGACGTGCAGCGGGCCAGGCCCGTGGAGTAGTTCGCCCGCCACCAGTCGCCCGCCGAGTAGGCGAGCAGGTAGCTCGACGAGGCCGGGTCCCAGGTCATCGAGGGGTTCTCGATGAACCGGCCCTCCCACGCCATGGTCATGCCGAGCACCGGGGCCGAGGTGTACGCCGCGAACCCTCCGGGGCGGCCGAAGAACGCGTCACCCGCAGCGTTCAGCGGCATGCCGTAGATGGGCGACTGGGTGT
>CAJANQ010000452.1 GCA_903941145.1 uncultured Actinomycetes bacterium | reverse complement strand
CCATCCACTCGAGCGCCCGGTAGATGACGTCGATCAGCTCGGGCTTGGAGCGCTCCAGGTCGGTGTCCTCGACGCGCAGCAGGAACGTGCCGCCGACGTGGCGGGCCGCGAGCCAGTTGAAGAGCGCCGTGCGGGCGCTGCCCAGGTGCAGGTAGCCGGTGGGCGCCGGCGCGAACCGGACCCTCACGCGTTCAGGTCGAGGCAGGAGCGCCAGTCGCGGGCGTACTGCGCCGCGATCACGCCGTGCGGCTGCGACAGCACGTGGGCGGGGACGGCGTCGACCACCTCGCGCAGCGCGTCGTACTGGTGCGGGAGGTGCACCTCCTCGAACATCTGCCGGCGCAGGGCCACCAGCTCGGCCGGGGCCGAACCGTCGAGCAGTCCCCACACGGTGAGTGCCGCAGTGACGTCGTGGACCACCGGAGCACGGCCCATCAGGCCGGACCGCTTCATGGCGATGGCCGCAGCAGCCGCGAGTGCGTCCGACGCGTGCTCGCCCTGGGCCAGCCTGAGCTGGTCACGGAACTGCTCGACGATGACGAGTGCGTAGCCCTGGTCCGGACCCGGCGTCCCCAGCCGCTCGCCCTCGGGCTGACGGCCGACGAGCTCGCCCGGCCGGCCGGGCGTCCACGAGCCGGCACGGCGCGGCGGCGACGAGTACGAACGGGCAGGACGGGACGAGGTGGGGACGTGCTCTGGCGCAGACATTGTCCGGCCAAACTAGTCGGGCTCAGGTGACCGTTCAGGTGTGGAGCAGGCCGAAGACCAGCGCGTCGACCAGCGCCGTCCACGAGGCCTCGATCACGTTGGGCGACACCCCGACCGTGGTCCACGTCTCGTCGCCGTTCGTGGTGTCGATCAGCACCCGCACCACCGCGCCCGTGTCCGCGTTGCCGGCCGCGTCGGCGGCGTCGAGCACCCGGACCCGGAAGTCGGTCAGGTGGATCTTCGACAGCGCCGGGAGCCGGTCGGCCAGCGCCGAACGCAGCGCGGCGTCGAGCGCGTTCACCGGGCCGTTGCCCGACCCTTCGGTGACGACCCGCTCGCCGTCGACCGCCACGGTGACGGTGGCCTCGGTCGAGAGCGCGGCGTCGTTGCCGCCGGCCGGGTTCAGGTGCTCCGTGGTCACCCGGTACGACTCGACCGCGAAGAACTCCTGGGTCCAGCCCTGGACGTCACGCATGAGCAGCTCGAGCGAGGCGTCGGCCGCCTCGAACACCCAGCCCTGCGACTCGAGCAGGTTGACCCGCTCGGAGAGGTCCTTGGTCTGGGCACCGTCGAGCTCGAGCCCGAACTCCTCGGCCTTCATGCCCAGCCCGGCGCGGCCGCCCAGCTCGGACACCAGCACCCGCGTGCGGTTGCCGACCACGGCCGGGTCGACGTGCTCGTAGGACGCACCACCGGCGCGGCCCAGCGCCGAGGTGTGCAGCCCGCCCTTGTGGGCGAACGCCGACGACCCCACGTACGGGTCCGCCGCGTGCGGCGGCAGGTTCACCAGCTCGGCCACGTGGCGCGAGACCGACGTCAGACGGCTGATGCGACCCTCGGGCAGCGTCTCGATGCCCAGCTTGAGCGTCAGGTCCGGGATGACCGTCATGAGGTTGGCGTTGCCGGTGCGCTCGCCGTACCCGTTGACAGTGCCCTGCACGTGGCTGGCCCCGCCGAGCACCGCAGCGATCGAATTGGCGACCGCGCAGCCCGAGTCGTTCTGCGTGTGGATGCCGACCTTGACGCCCTCGAGGTAGGAGACGACCTCGCCGGTGATCCGCTGCACCTCGTGCGGCAGGCTGCCGCCGTTGGTATCGCACAGGACCACGCAGTCGGCGCCCTCGGTGGCGGCGGCCTCGAGCACGCGCAGCGCGAACTCGGGGTTGGCCTTGTAGCCGTCGAAGAAGTGCTCGGCGTCGAAGAACACCCGCAGCCCGGCGTTGCGCAGGAACTTCACGGAGTCCCCCACCATCGCCACGCCCTCGTCGAGCGTGGTCTCGAGTGCGTCGGTCACGTGGAAGTCCCACGACTTGCCGACGATGCAGACCGTGGAGGTCCCGGCCTCCACGAGCGCCCTGAGCGTGGGGTCGTCGTCGACCTTGCCGGCCTTGCGGCGCGTGGAGCCGAACGCCACGAGCGTGGCCGTGCTCAGCTGGAGCTCGTTGACGGCACGCCGGAAGAACTCCTCGTCCTTCGGGTTGGCCATCGGGTAGCCGCCCTCGATCCAGGCGACGCCCAGCCAGTCGAGCTGCTCGGCGACCCGGAGCTTGTCCTCGACGCTCAGCGAGATGCCCTCGAACTGCGCGCCGTCGCGCAGTGTCGTGTCGAAGATCTCGACGGCCGTCGGCGTGCCCGGAGGGGCCCCCACCGACGGCAGGGCGGGGTCGGTCATCAGACGAGCTCCACCCAGTCGCGGTACTCCTCGACCTGGCCGCGGACGATCTTGGCGTACTGCTCGGCGACGGCGGTGGTGATGGGGCCCGGGCAGGGGATGTCGCGGTCGTCGACCGAGTTCACGGCCGAGACCTCGGCCGCGGTGCCCACGACGAACATCTCGTCGGCGACGTAGAGGTCGGAGCGCGTCAGGTCGCCGAACCCGGTGGAGATCCCCATGTCCTCCATGATGTTCATGACGGTGTCCTGGGTCAGGCCCTCGAGTGCGCCGGCGGACGTGGGCGGCGTGATGACGATGCCGTCACGGGCCACGAAGATGTTCTCGCCCGTGCACTCCGAGACCATGCCGGCCGGGTTCAGCATGATGGCCTCGTCGTACCCGGCGTTGATGGCCTCCATCTTGGCCAGCGACGAGTTCACGTAGTTGCCCGTGGTCTTGGACGCGGGCGGCATCGAGTTGTGGTCGTGGCGCAGCCACGTGCTGATCTTCATGCGCACGCCCTTGGACACGGCGTCGTCGCCCAGGTAGGCGCCCCACGGCCAGCAGGCGATGGCCACGTCGACCTTGCAGTCCTTGATGCTGAGGCCCATCTCGCCGTAGCCGAAGTAGGCGATCGGCCGGATGTAGCAGGACGGAAGGCCCGAGTCGCGCACGACGGCCTTGGTGGCCTCGACCATCTCCTCGACGGAGTACTCGAGGGGCATGCCCATGATCTTCGCCGAGTTCTTGAGCCGCATGATGTGCTCGGTCAGGCGGAAGATGCCCGGGCCGTCGGCCGTCTCGTAGGCACGGATGCCCTCGAACACGCCCATGCCGTAGTGCAGCGAGTGCGTGAGGACGTGGACGTTGGCCTGGTCCCACGGGACCATCTCGCCGTTCATCCAGATGTTGTTCGTCGGGGTAATGGGCATCTTCGTTCCCTGTCTCTGTTGAAGTTCGTGCTCGTGAAGTTCTTGCTGGCGGTCGCCTGCGTCAGCCGCGCACGGCGGCAGCGATGGCGTCGCCGATCTCGGAGGTGGAGCCGTCGTACCGCTCGGGGGACTCGCACGCCGCGGCGACCTTGGCCGCAGCCTCGGCCTCGCCGAGGAACCCGAGCATGAGGCCGGCCGAGATGATGGCGGCCACCGGGTTGGCCTTCTGCTGACCGGCGATGTCGGGGGCGGTGCCGTGGACGGGCTCGAACATCGACGGGCCGGTGCGGGCCGGGTTCAGGTTGGCCGACGCCGCGTAGCCCACACCGCCGGCGATCGCGCCGCCCAGGTCGGTGAGGATGTCGCCGAAGAGGTTGTCGGTGACCACGACGTCGTACCGCTCGGGCCGCTCGACGAAGTGGATGCAGGCCGCGTCGACGTGGTCGTAGCCGGTGGTGACCTCCGGGTACTCCTCGGCGACGATGTCGAACGTGCGCTGCCACAGGTCGCCGGCGAACGTCAGGACGTTCTTCTTGTGGACCAGGTGCAGCTGCTGGCGCTCGGTGCCCTTGGCCTTCTCGAACGCGTACCGGATGCAGCGCTCGACGCCCATGCGGGTGTTGACCGAGCCCTGGGTCGCGATCTCGTGCGGCGTGCCCTTGCGCAGGAACCCGCCCTCGCCTGCGTAGCTGCCCTCGGTGTTCTCGCGGATCACCTCGAAGTCACAGCGGGGCGGCAGCCTGAACGGACGCAGGTTGATGTACTGGTCCAGCTCGAACCGCATGCGCAGCAGGATCCCGCGCTCGACCAGCCCGGGAGGGGCGGCCACGCCCGGGGCCGGGTCGCCGACGGCGCCCAGCAGGAGTGCGTCCATGCCACGCCACTCCGCCATGACCTCGTCGGGAAGGACCGTGCCGTCCTCTAGGTAGCGGTGCGCGCCCAGGTCGTAGTCGGTGCGCTCGTAGGTCACGCCGGTGGCGTCGACCACCTTGAGGGCCTCGGCGAGGACCTCGGGGCCGATGCCGTCGCCACCGATCACGCCGATCTTGTGCGTCATGTAGAGAACTCCCTCGAGGGTCTGAGCGACCGGCGATCGTACCAGCAGACCCCACGGAGACCCATGCCCGGTTCGCTACCCTCTCGGCATGGCAGAGATCCACCGACTCACCCAGGCCGCCTACGACCGCCTTGCCGCCGAGCTCGAAGAGCTCCGGACCGTGGGCCGTATCGAGCTGGCCAACCGCATCGAGGAGGCCCGTTCGCACGGCGACCTCAAGGAGAACGCCGAGTACCACTCGGCCAAGGAGGAGAAGTCGAAGATGGAGGCCCGCGTGGCCCGGATCTTCTCGATCCTCGAGCACCACGAGATCGTGGAGGCCGGCGGCGAGGGTCTGATCGACGTGGGCTCGGTCGTGACCGCCCACTACGACGACGAGGGCCCCGACGACGCCGAGAAGTACATGCTCGGCTCGATCGAGGAACGCACCGACGACGACGTGCACGTGGTGTCCCCCACCTCACCGATGGGCGAGGCGCTCATCGGCAAGGCCGTGGGCGACACGGTGAGCTTCGAGACGCCGGGCGGGACCCAGTCCGTCGTCATCACCCACGTCGAGTAGCGGGCGTCAGCCCGGCTCAGGCCTGACGGACCTCGACGGTCACCCCGAGCAGCGACGCCAGGAGCGCAGTGCGCTCGTTGGCCGACCAGCACTCGAACGCCAGGTCATGGTCCGGCCCCAGGGCGTCCTGCGGCCGGACCGTGATGACCACCGGGTCGTCCTTGGACACCTCGACCTGAGCGACCGCGCCGTCGTGGTTGCGGTCGAGACCCACCGCCACCCGCAGGATCGCTGCGCAGCCGCGCACCGTGGCCCGGTCGACCTCGGCGAGCGCCGCGAACTCTGAGTGCTTGTCCTCCGACGGTGGGCTCTTGCGGTGGTACCGAGCGATCTGGGCGACCATCTCGATCTCGCGGTCGGTGTACCCCTTGAGGTGCTCGCTGTTGCGGATCACGTAGTACGAGTGCTTGTGGTGGCCCGAGTGGGCCACGAAGAGCCCCGTGTTGGCCAGGAGCGCGCCGGCCGAGAGCAGGTCCCGGGCCGGGCGCTCGAGGCCGAGCGGCTTGCGGAGCGAGTCGAAAAGCTGGAGCGACAGGCGCTCGACGTGCACGGAGTGGTCCGGCCCGTCGTCGCACAGCTCCATGAGATGGAACACCGACGACTGCCGCAGGTCGGACAGCTGGACCCGGTTGCCCTCGAGCATCGAGAACAGCACGCCCTCGCGCAGCGCGTACTCCGAGACGGTCAGCTCCTTGATGCCGAACGCCTTGCACACCTGCTCGATGATCACGGCGCCGCCGAGGAGGATGTCGGCGCGTGCCGGGTCGACCCCCGGGAGCTTCCGCCGCTCCTCGGGCGTGGCGACCGTCGCGAGAGATTCCACGACCTCGCTGATCTGCCGGCGGGTCACGACGGTCCCGTTGAACGACTGCGGGACGGACTCGTGCGAGGCGGCGAGCGCCATGGCCACGACGGCCTCGGCGGTGCCCGAGCTCGCAACCGCCACATCGTGGGCCAGGTCGCCGGCCTCGTGCACGGTCTGGGCCAGGCGGTCGGCCACATAGCGGCGGCTGCGCTCCAGCGCGTCGCCCTCGACCAGGCCGTCCGGGAAGAAGCGACGGGTCATGCGGAGCGAACCGACCTTGAGGGACCGGGCCAGCCGTTCGTCGAGCCCGGTGGCGAACACCACCTCGGTGGAGCCGCCGCCCACGTCGAACAGGACGAGCCGCTGATCGAACACCGGGAGGGCCTGCAGCACCCCCAGGTGGATGAGCCGGGCCTCCTCCTGGCCGGAGATGACGTTGACCTCGACACCGGCCTCGGCCAGCGCCCGGTCGGTGAACTCCTT
This sequence comes from uncultured Actinomycetes bacterium, assembly GCA_903941145.1. Taxonomy (GTDB): domain Bacteria; phylum Actinomycetota; class Acidimicrobiia; order Acidimicrobiales; family Microtrichaceae; genus CAJANQ01. The sequence goes on along the minus strand of CAJANQ010000452.1, from coordinate 1,607 downwards.
GGCGTTGCGGGCCTCCCGCACGGCCGACGTGGCGACGGCCTTGATCTCGGCGCCGAACGAGTCGGCGAGCGACCGGCAGCGGGCGAGCGCCGCGACGCCGCGGTCGATGGCGTCGGCCTCGAGGTGCTTCATCTCGCCCTGGCCGGAGCCCAGGCGGACCATCTCCTTCTGGCGGGTGACGACCTCGAACCGGTCGTTGGCCGCGATGCGGGCGATCACCATGTGCACCGAGTTGGTACCGATGTCGATCGCGGCGAGGACGTCGGACGAACCCTCCCGACCAGACTCGTCGACCCGCGCCGCCAGCATTCGGCGACCCTACCGTCTTGCCACGTGCCGCTTCGTGGCACCATCGGGACGTGCAGCAGGACCAGACCCCGCCCGGTTGGGACCAGGAGTGGGCCGCCGCATGGTCGGAGTCCGGACCGGCCGCCGGACTGGTTCCCGCCCGTGTCGTGCGCATCGACAAGGGCGGCATCACGGCGTCCTCGCACGACGGCCACGACGCGCTGGTCGTCGCGGCAAAGGCAGTCCGCCGTGTCGTCGTCGGCGACATGGTCGGCCTGGACGCCGAGGCCGGCCGCATCGAGACGATCCTCCCCCGTCGCACCGTCTTTGAGCGCCGCTCCCCCGGCGTCGGCCGCGACCAGGTGCAGGTCCTGTCCCGTGCGCTCGCGTCGAACATGGGGATCGTGCTCGTGCTGCAAGGTCTCGACACCGGAGTGAACGCGCCTCGGTTGGCCCGCGAACTCGTGCTGGCCTGGGAGTCGGGCGCCAAGCCGGTGGTCGTGCTCACCAAGACGGACCTCGTCTCGGCCGAAGCAGCAGCCGCCGGCCGCGAGCTGGCCGCGGCCTGGGCCCCCGACGTGCAGGTGGTCTGCATGTCGGCGCGGACCGACGGCGGCCTGACCGAGCTGCACGAAGCGCTCGGCGACGACGAGGACCGCCCGCCGCACGTCGTGGCGCTGCTCGGCGCGTCCGGCGCCGGGAAGTCGTCGCTCGTCAACGCATTGGCCGGTCGGAAGGTGCAGCTCACTGCCGAGGTGCGTGAGGGCGACCGCCGTGGCCGGCACACCACCACTGCCGGTCAGATCGTGGCGCTGCCGGGCGGCGACCTGGTGATCGACACGCCCGGTATCCGTGGCGTCGGGCTGTGGGCCGCCGACGAAGGACTGGAGCAGGCGTTCGCCGACCTGCAGCCGTTCGCCGAGGAGTGCCGGTTCGACGACTGCACCCACCGCACCGAGCCAGGCTGCGGAATCTTGGCCGGAGTGGCGTCGGGCGACCTCGACCCTGCCCGGGTCGAGATGTGGCACGAGCTCATTGCCGAGCTCGAGTCGCTCGAGGCCGGCATGGAGGTCATGGACCGCGATACCGAGCGTCAGGGCAACCAGCGCGCCCGCCGCAAGGCCCAGCGCCGCGACGACCGCAACGCGGATGACCCCGAGTAGCTAGTAGCCGATCAGCAGGATGCCCTTGAAGGGCAGCTGCAGCCGCCCGCTCGACGTCGACCGCATCAACCTCGTAGGTAAGTTCAGGAACCCCGCACTCGCCGAACAGCACGGGTCGCTTGATCCGCTCCTCAGCGTGCCGACCGGACTCCACCT
>CAJANQ010000451.1 GCA_903941145.1 uncultured Actinomycetes bacterium | reverse complement strand
GGCGGCGAGGGCGGGTCGGCCGGTGGGGCCGGTGCTCGTGCGCCCCGGTCCAGGTGGCGCGGTACCTGCGGCGTCTCTCTGGACCGCTGCTGGACCGGTTCGACGTGCGGCTCTTCGTCGACCCGCCGGCCGCCGACGAGGTCTTCGGCCCAGCGGCGGGGGCGGGGGAGTCCTCGGCCCAGGTGCGGGCGCGTGTGGCCGCCGCCCGCGACCGGGCGCTGCTGCGCGGCGTGTCGCACAACCGGCAGCTGCGCGGGTCCGACCTGGAGCAGTGGGCGCCCCTCTCGCCACGGGCGCGCCAGGTGCTGCGCGACCTGCTGGCCGACGGCACGCTCACGGTCCGCGGCGCCGAGCGGGTGCGGGCCGTCGCACTCACGCTCGCCGACCTGGCCGGGTCCGACCCTCCGCTCGACGAACAGCTCGTGTCGGCCGCCGTGCTGCTCCGGTCGGCCGACCTCAACGGGGCGGTCGCGGCATGACGGCCACGACCGGGCTCCCGATGGAGGCGTTCGTGGCAGCGCTCGCCGCGCTCGACGAGGTCGGCCCGGCGCGGTTGCGGTGGCTGTTGTCGCTCGGCGCCCCGGCCGAGGTCTGGGAACGGCTCCGGGCCGGTCGGCTGCCGTCGTCCCCGGCGGTGCCTGCTGCGCTGCCGCACCGGTGGTCGGTCGCCCAGGTCGATCCCGAGCAGTTGTGGGCGCGCTGCATGGAGCTCGGTGTGGGCGTCGCCTGCATCGGTGGACCGGGCTACCCGGCAGCGCTCGTCGGCGACCCCGACCCGCCGGTCGTGCTGTTCCACCTGGGCGACCCTGACGTCCTGGTGCGCCCTCGGGTCGCCGTGGTGGGCACGCGGCGGGCCACGCCGTACGGGCGGCAGGTGGCGCGCGACCTGGGCCACGACCTCGCTGCATCCGGCGTGTGCGTCGTGTCCGGCCTGGCGCTCGGGATCGACGCCGCCGCGCACCGCGGCGCTGTCGCCGGGGGCAGCGGTGCCGCCGCCGTCGTGGGCAGCGGGCTCGACGCTCCGTGCCCACGGGCCAACCGCGAGCTCTGTGCCCAGCTGGCCGCCGGGGGAGTGGTGCTCTCCGAGGTGCCGCCGGGGGTTGCTGGCGCGCCCTGGCGGTTCCCTGTTCGCAACCGGGTGCTCGCAGGACTGTCCCAGGCCGTGGTGGTCGTGGAGTCCGCCGGGGCCGGGGGTTCCATGCACACGGTGCGGGAGGCGCTCGACCGCGACGTGCCGGTGCTGGCGGTCCCCGGTCCCGTGCAGAGTCCGGTGTCGGCCGGGCCGCACGAGCTGGTCTCGGACGGAGCAGCCCTGTGCACCGGCGCCCAGGACGTGCTCGACCTCCTCGGTCTGGCCAACCAGGTACCGGTGGTCCCGGACCCACGGCCGCAGCCCGTGGGCGCCGCCGCAGCGGTCCTCCGCGCGGCGGCATGGCTCCCGACCCCGGTGGCCCACCTGGCCCAGTCGGTCGACCTGCCGGTGGTGCAGGTCCTGGCCGAGGTCGAGTCGCTCCGCCGTGACGGCTGGGTCGAGCTCGCGGACGGCGTCGTGCTGCGCCGGTCACGGCCGTGAAGGTCCCCGTCGGAACCATGCACCTCGTCGCTACAGTGGTGGGGGTCCGCACGAGCGTCGGGGGAATGCATGTCAGCTACCTCGTGGACCCCCGAAGAGTCGTGGTGTGTCGCAAAGTTCGTCGCCGCCGTGCCGCTCGCGCCGTCCACGCTCGACGTGTACCGACGCGACCTCGAGTCGTTCGTCGAGTGGGCCGAACGTGCCGGCCACGCCGGGCCGTCCTCGGTGGACCGGGGCGACGTCCGCCGGTACCTCGCCAACCTGACCACGCGCGGCTACGCCACCCGCACCATCGCCCGGAAGGCAGCGGCGCTGCGCCGCTACTTCGGGTGGGCCCGGCGAACCGGGCTGGTGGCGGTCGACCCCACTGTCGGCATCTCGGCGCCCTCCGGTGCGGCCCGCCTGCCACGGGTGCTGCGGGCCGACGAGCTGCACCAGCTGCTCGACGAGCCGCCTGCAGCGTCCACCGGCCGGGACCCGGTGCGGGACTGCCGCGACGACGCAGTGCTCGAGGTGCTCTACGGCTCGGGCCTGCGGGTCTCCGAGCTGTGCGGTCTGGACCTGGCATCGGTGGACCTGCCGCGACGCCGGCTGACCGTGTGGGGCAAGGGCTCCAAGCAGCGGCTCGTCCCGCTGGGGGAGCCGGCCGCCGCCGCGGTCGGCCGCTGGGTGCAGGGTCCGCGGGGCGACGCGACGCCGGCCCGGCCCGAGGACGCGGCCGCGCTGTTCCTCAACTCGCGGGGACACCGCCTGACTCCGCGCGACGTTCGGCGTATCTTGGACCGACGGTCCCCGGTACCGACCCACCCGCATGCCCTTCGGCACACGTTCGCCACCCACCTGCTGGACGGCGGTGCCGACCTGCGGGTGGTGCAGGAACTGCTGGGCCACGCCGACCTGGCGACGACGCAGATCTACACCCACGTGAGCAAAGAGCGACTTCGGTCCGTCTACGAGTCGGCCCACCCACGAGCATGAGCACCACCACCGATCCGAGCGGTTCCGAGCTCGACGAACTCTGGTCGACCTTCAAGTCGGCCCCGACGCCCGGCTCTCGCGACGCGCTCATCCTGCACTACTCGCCCCTCGTGAAGTACGTCGCCGGCCGTGTTGCCGTGGGCCTCCCGCAGAACGTCGAGCAGTCGGACCTGGCGAGCTACGGCATGTTCGGCCTGATCGACGCGATCGAGAAGTTCGAGCCCGAGCGCGGCTTCAAGTTCGAGACCTACGCCATCTCCCGGATCAAGGGCGCGATCCTCGACGAGCTCCGGTCCATGGACTGGGTCCCGCGGTCGGTGCGCGCCAAGGCCCGCCAGATCGAGAAGGCCTACGCCACGATCGAGGCCAAGGAGCACCGTCCTCCCACTGACGAGGAGCTCGCGGCCGAGCTCGAGTGGACCGACGACCAGCTCCAGACGGCCCTCACCCAGATCTCCCACGTCGGTCTTGCTGCCCTCGACGAGGTGCTCTCGGGCGACCGCGGCGACTCCCTCACCCTGGGCGACACCATCGCCGACCAGTCGGCGAACGGCCCTATGGGTGCGTTCGAGGTCGCCGAGACCCGTCAGCTGCTCAGCCAGGCGATCAACACGCTCCCCGAGCGGGAGAAGATCGTGCTGACGCTCTACTACTACGAGAACCTGACCCTCCAGGAGATCGGCCGCGTCCTGGGCGTGACCGAGTCCCGTGTGAGCCAGATCCACTCCAAGTCGGTGCTGCACCTCAAGTCGCGGTTCGCTGCCCTCGAGGCCGAGCCCAACTGACGGGGCGCGTCCGTCGACGCGTCCCGACCTGCTTCACTGCGCTGCTCCCCGCCGAGCTTCCCCGACCAGCCTTCCCCCTGGCCCTCGTCCTACGGAGGACGCCCCGTGCCCAGATGGACCGCGTGGTTCCTGTTCCTGCTCGTCGCCGTTGCCGCGCCCGCCACGAGGGCCGGCGCCGTCACTGGCGGCGGGGCCCCGGTCGGGCCGGGCTGGCCCCCGCCGCCGCCCGGCACCTACCGACCACCCCTGGACGCACCGGTCGTCGACCCGTTCCGGGCGCCGGCCCAGCGCTGGTCGGCCGGGAACCGGGGCCTCGAGTACGGAGTGGTCGGCGGTGAGCCCGTGCGGGCCGTCGGTGCCGGGACGGTCTCCTTCGCCGCGTCCGTCGTCGGCCAGCTCGCCGTCACGGTGCTGCACCCCGACGGACGTCGTTCGAGCCTGACCGGCCTGTCGGTGGTCCTGGTGCGCCCCGGCGACCGGGTGGGCTGGTCCACGCTGCTCGGCCTGGCGGCGCCAGGACTGCACCTGGGTGTGCGGGAGGGGGACCGGTACGTCGACCCGGCACTGCTCTTTTCCGCCCGGCCACGGCACGCTCGGCTGGTCCCTGTCGGGCCCTAGCCCGAGCCGGTCCGGCCGCCGGGCAGTTGTCGGCGTGCTGCTGGGGTCGCCTAGTGTGTCCCACGGCCCAACGAGTGGGTCACGGTCCGCCCCATGGCAGTCCGGCAACAAGAATCCCCTGGCCGAAACCCACGGTCGCCCCACCCGTCTGCGGGACAGGGCGTTCGGCCAGGTCCGCCCAACCGTAGGGAAGGAGTGCCGCATGAGCGCGGTCGTCACCATGAAGCAGCTCATCGAGGCTGGTGTCCACTTCGGTCACCAGACCCGCCGTTGGAACCCGAAGATGAAGCGGTTCATCCACGGTGAGCGCGGAGGGATCTACCTGATCGACCTCCACCAGACCCTGACCGGGATCGAGTCGTCGTACACCTTCGTGCGCGACCTCGTCGCCGGCGGCGGCACCGTCCTGTTCATCGGGACCAAGAAGCAGGCCCAGGACCCGATCCAGGGCTTCGCCGAGAAGTGCGGCATGCCCTTCATCAACCAGCGCTGGCTGGGCGGCATGCTCACGAACTTCGAGACCATCTCCAAGCGCGTCTCGAAGATGAAGGAGTACCAGCGCATGCGGGACTCCGGCGAGTTCGAGGCCATGCCCAAGAAGGAGGCCCTCCTCCTCTCGCGCGAGCTGGCCAAGCTGGAGCGGAACCTCAACGGCATCCGCAACATGGAGCGACTCCCCGACGCGGTGTTCATCCTGGACACCAAGAAGGAGACCATCGCGGTGACCGAGGCCAACAAGCTCGGCATCCCGGTCGTCGCCGTGGTCGACACCAACTGCGACCCCGACGTCATCTCCTACGTCATCCCCGGCAACGACGACGCGATCCGCTCGGGCAACCTGCTCACCCGCGTGATCTGCGACGCCGTGCTCGAGGGCCGCCTCATGCGCTCCAAGACCCACCCCGAGACGGTGGTCAAGGAGCGTTCACCGGAGGAAGAGGCCGAGCGCAAGGCCCAGCAGGACCGTGCCCGCGCCGAGGCTGCCGCTGCGGCCGCCGAGCGCGACGCCCGCCTGCTCGCCGCAAAGGACGCTGCAGAGGCTGCGCCGGCCGAGGCTGCCCCCGAGGCTGCGCCGGCAGAGGAAGCACCCGCCACCACCGAGGAAGGCTGAGTCTGATGCCCGAGTTCACCGCTCAGGACGTGAAGTCCCTCCGGGACGCCACCGGCGCCGGGATGATGGACTGCAAGAAGGCCCTCACCGAGGCCGACGGCGACCGTGACAAGGCCGCCCGGATCCTCCGCGAGAAGGGCCTCTCGAAGGTCGCGACCCTCGAGGACCGCGAGAACAACCAGGGTGCCATCGCCATCGTCTCGGACGAGCGTGGTGCGGCCCTGGTCGAGCTCAAGTCCGAGACCGACTTCTCGGCCAAGTCCGACGACTTCGTCGCCCTGGCCCAGAAGATGGCCGAGGCCGTCCTCGCCGACGGGCCCGACGCCGTCGCCGGTCTCGCCGAGGACCTCGACACGCTCAAGATCTCCAAGAAGGAGAACATCGAGCTCGGCACCGTCGCCCGGGTCGAGGCGGTCGACGGCCGCATCCTCGACGCCTACCTGCACGTGCAGGACGGCCGCGGCACCAACGGCGTCATCATCGAGCTCGACGGTGGCACCGTGGAGCAGGCGCACGAGATCGCGCCAGAGGACCCTCGGGTGCTGGGCAATCTGGCGGCGGCGCTGCAGCGGCGAGGTCGATGGACAGAAGCCATTGACATGTATCGGGAAGCCGTCGCGCTTGCCCCCGGTCACGGCACCCTGCTCTACGATCTGGCACTCGCGCTGCGCGACCGTCACGAGGATGAAGCGGCCCTGGAACGACTGGACGAAGCGCTGGAAGTGCGGCCGCAATTTGCGCTTGCCAGAGCCGCTCGCGTCGCGTGCCTGCAGGACT
>CAJANQ010000450.1 GCA_903941145.1 uncultured Actinomycetes bacterium | reverse complement strand
GGTCGGGTCGCGGTCGCCGCCGCACGGACCGACTTCCATGCCCACGTCACGTCCTCGGCGGCCACGTTCACGGGCGGCACCAGCGTGACGTGCGGTCCGATCACCTCGGTACGGGTGTCGCCCAGCGCCCGGCGCAGGTCGTCCACGCCCCGGGCCAGACGCGGCGGGCAGATGAGCGCCACACAAAGTCGTCGACGGGCCATCCGCCCAACCTAGGCCCGGACGCGCCGCACCCGCCCCGACCGAGGTCGAGGCGGGTGCGTGCAGGTCAGTACGAGGTGTCAGAGCTGGAAGATCGACACCGTGCCGCTGATCTCGTTGGCCACGAGCAGCAGGGGACGTCCCGTGCTGTTGGCGGACGCCGGGACCGACGCCAGGACCTCGGGGCCGGCGTCCGGACCCGCAGCCACCGTGAAGTCCCGCTCGTTCACGTAGTCGTTGAACACCGGCGCAGCCGGGTCGCTGACGTCGTAGGCCACGACGCCGCCCTGCCGCTCCAGGCCGATGAAGGCGACCGGCCGGCCGTCCACCTCGACGACCGTGGCGCCCTCGGGCTCCGGGCCCTTGTTGTCAGAGCGGTTGTCACCGGTGACCGAGTCATTGCTGGCGTTGAAGTTGGTCGGGTAGGTGGACTTCACCAGCTGCTCGAGGTCGTCGCCGCTGTCGAAGACCTGGGCGCCGCTGTTGCCGTTCCACACCGAGAAGGACCGGCTGCCGAACAGGTCGATCCGGTCGAAGTCGCCGTCGCCGTCCGTGTCGCCGGTCGACTTGGTCACCGTGAGCCGGCCGAGGTTGGCGCTGGTCTTCAGCGTGGCGGCGTTCGGGAACACCGTCGGGTCGAGCACGTAGGTGTTCGCACCGACGCGGACCTCCTCACGCAGGCCCGGGTTCCAGTCGCGGGAGTCGCCCTCGTTGGCGGTCACCAGGTACGGCACACCGCTCCGGACGACCACCGCAACTGCGTCCGGCTGGTACATGGAGGCGACGGGCCAGTTGGCGATGTTGCCCTGGATCGAGTCCTGGTCGCTGGCGTCGAAGCCGTTGCCCGGAAGGGACTCGTCACGACGACCGAGGTCGGTGATCGACGTCACGGTCAGCGAGCCGAGGTCGATCTTGGCCATCGCGTTGGCCTCCTGCAGCGTCACCCAGGCGGTGGAGCCGTCGGGGTGGACCGCGATGTACTCGGGCTCGAGGTCCTGCGCGACCGAGGAGCCGGGGCCGTAGATGCGGACACCGGCCGGCAGCTCGGCCGCACGGGTGCCACCCACGTTGAAGTCGGCGAACCCGACGGTCGAGGCCGTGGCAGCGCCACCGGTGCGGACCGCCGAGACGTCGAGCACCGAGACCGATCCCTCGGGGTCGATGGTGTAGGCAGCGTTGGGCTCGGCCTCGTTGGCGACCAGCACACGGTTGCCGTCGGTGGTGAAGGTCAGCATGTCGGGCAGCGCACCGACGGTGACGTCGGAGAGGTAGGTGCCGTCGATGTCGTAGAACACGACCTTGCCGGGATCGGTCTTCACTGCAGCCTCGACGGCAACTGCAACGAGGCCGTTGTTGACGGCCACGCTGTTGGGCAGGCCGTAGGCGGCCGTGCTGACACGCTGGACGAGTGCCGGGGCTGCGGGGTCGGCAATCGACACCACGTCGACCGACCCGCCACCTGCGGTGTTCGTGACGAAGATCTTGCCGCCACCGAACGCCACCGTCTCGCCAGAGGTGTTGCCCAGCCCGGTCGTGTAGCGACCCAGGAACGTGGGATCCACCGGAGCCGGAGGCGCCACTGTGGTGGTGGTCGTGGTGGTGGTGGTGGTGGGGGCCGGCATGTCGGGCGTGCAGGCAGCGGCCACAGCTACGGCTGCGGCGGCCAGCACACCGACCAAGGGGCGGGCAGTACGACGGGGCATGGAGACTCCAGAACGTCAGGGGTGGTGGGAAGTGCCCGAAAGTAGGGAGTCCGAGAGAACTCCACGCATCCCCTTGTGAGCATCCCGGTGAACTTCAGCGGAACCCCTGACGCGCCGCACCCGCCCTGGCCGGAGCCGAGGGCGGGTGCGGTGCAGGACCGGCTAGCGGCCCAGAACTCAGGAAGGCGTCAGGCGCCGGCCACCTCGAGACGCACGAGCGCCCGGGCCAGGTCGTCGGCAGCCTCGGCGTCCTGTGCGTCCGTCTGCAACGCAGCCTGGGCACGGTCACGG
>CAJANQ010000449.1 GCA_903941145.1 uncultured Actinomycetes bacterium | reverse complement strand
GGGCTCACAGCCGCTGCGGCCGTTCAGCGGGCCTGCTGCTCGTCGTGCTCGAGCTCGTCGGGCCCGTCCGGGTGCCCCGCGTCCCGCTCAGAGGCAAGGAGCAGCTCGGAACGCACACGGTGCCCGGGCAGGTAGTCGGCGGCAAACATGGCCGCCCCGGTGACGATGACGACCAGCACCGCACGGCCCACGACGCCAACGGCGACCGGTACCGCCAGGTAGGTCGGCCAGGCGATGAACAGCACCATCCCAGAACGGCGTCCGACCCAGGCGGCCGGCGGCCACTCGAGCAGCTCCTTCAACGCCCCGGTCGTCATCGCGCCTGCAATGAGCACCAGCGAGCAGAACCCCGCAATGAGCGTGCCGCCGCGGGCCCAGAACGTCGACGTGGGTCCGAACAGCAGGCCCAGCACCATCAGGGCGACTGCAGCGATCGGCCACAGACGGAGGACCCAGCTGCGGAGCTCGGGCCGACGCGGACCACGGAGCCCCCGCCGCCGCCAGAACCAGGCCAGACCGGCACCCATGGCGAACTCCCCCAGCCTCGCAAAGGTGTTGAGCTGGGTCGGCAAGGGGGACCCACGTTCGGTCCACTGGACGGCGACGCTGCCCACCAGCATGACGGCAAGGGCAACCGGCATGGCGAGCCGCCAGCCACGACGGTGCAGGATGAACACGCCGGCATAGACGAACGACCACAGCAGGACCATCTGCTCGACGACCGACGTGATCCACAGCATCGACAGCGGCGCTGACGGCCCCTGGGCGAGGCGGACCTCGGAGCTGAGGCGCCACCAGTTGTTGACCATGAACAGGGTCGAGAGCGTCTCCCCCGGGATCTCCCTCTGCTGCGTGACGGACCAGACGCCGCCGAAGGACAGCGCGGCGATGCCCGCCAGCGTGATCCAGGCCACCGGTCCCCACCGGGTCACTCGGCGGGTCCACATCCCGGCCAGGTCGACCTGGCCGAACCGGCGCGACTCCCCCGCCATGTGGGCCGTCACCACGTAGCCCGTGAGCACGAACAGCAGACAGGTCGCCGTGGGGCTCCCAGGGAAGCCCGACCCGGCCAGGATCCCGAGCAGCAGCCCCAGCACTGCGAGGCCCCTGAGTCCGTCGACCGCCGCCGAATAGGTCGGGTAGGGCAGGTCCTTCGTCGTCTCCACGATCGACATTCTGCCGGTCATCTCCCAGCCGGCGGCGCACCAGCACGTCGCTGTTCCGGGACTCGGAAGAGGGGTAGGCCGTTCGGCCCACCCCTCCCCTACGTCGCTCGAGACGCCGTTGCCCTAGCGCCACAAGGGCGCGTGGGGACGGGTCAGACCGGAGTCGCTGCGATGAGCTTTCCGAGCGTCAGCAGCTGACGGGTAGATCCGCCCAGCTGCAGCTCGATCTCCTTGGCCTGCAGGAAGCAACGGTGCAGCGGGTAGTCACGGTCGACGCCGACGCCGCCGTGCAGGTGCTGCGCCGCATGGACGACGCGCTGTCCGCCCCAGGCAGCCCAGAACTTGGCCGACGCGACCTCGGCCGTGGCGGGCACCCCCGCAGCCAGACGCCAGAGTGCCTGCTGGGTGGTGAGCCGGACTGCCTCGGTGTCGATGTACGCGTCCGCCTGACGGTGGCCGACCGCCTGGAACATCGCGATCGGCATGTCGAACTGCTTCCGGTCCTTGGTGTACTGGGCCGTCAGGCTGAGCGCCTCGGCGCAGACGCCGACCGCAAGGGCACACTGGGTGGCGACGGCACGCTGGTAGGCCCACTCCAGGGACTCCCGGCCCTCGGCGACCAGCGTGGCCGGGGTCATGGCCAGCAGGATCGCGGCCTGAGGGTCGCCCAAGGTGGTGTGGACCGGCTCGACGCCGACGCCCTCGGCGTCGGTGCGGACCAGGAAGAGTCCGACGGACCCGCCCTCGACGGCCGCAGGGACCAGCACGGCGTCGGCAACCGCGCCGGCCGGCACGCAGACCTTGGTGCCGGTCAGCGACCAGGCGTCGCCCGACCGCTCGGCAGTCGTCGTGGGCGAGAGCGGCTCGCCGCCCTCCTCGTGCCACGCTGCGGTGAGCACGCACTCCCCCGCTGCGACGGCTCCGAGGAGCTCGCTCGCCACGTCGTCGGACGCAAACTCGGCGATGGCCGGCACGCCCAGACCCAGGGTCTCCCACAGCGGCACTGCGGCGGCGGTGCGACCGGCTGCCTCAAGGACGCCGCCCAGGGCGACGAGGTCGAGCCCCGCTCCCCCGGCGGACTCGGGCACGAACGCCCCGAGGATCCCCGTCTCTGCCAGCTGGGCCCACACCGACCGGTCGAAACGGGGCCCGTCGCCGCGCTCGACGGCACGGAGCGTCTCGTTGGTCGAGGTGTCGGTCAGGACCTGGGTCGCCAGCTCGGCGATCGCGGTCTGCTCTTCGTTCAGGCTGAAGTCCATCAGTCGCTCCTTACATCCGCGGGGCGCGCGGCAGGCCGAGGCCGAACATGCCGATGAGGTCGCGCTGGATCTCGTTGGTGCCGCCGCCGAACGTGAGGATCAGCAGGCTGCGGTAGTTCATCTCGAGACGACCCTTGAGGATCGAACCGACGGAGTTGCGCTCCAGGTAGGCACGCGGTCCGAGGACCTCCATCAGCAGGCGGAACGCCTCCAGGTAGAACTCGGTGCCGAAGACCTTGATGGTCGAGGCGTCGGCGACGTCGAGGCTGCCCTCGGTCGCTGTCCACGCCACCTTCCAGTTGATGAGCTTGAGGAACTCCAGGCCGGCGTGCACTCGGGCCAGGTTCAGCTGCACCCACTCGTGGTCGACCATGCGGGTCCCCGACGAGTCGGTGGTCTCCTGGGCCCACTTGCGGACCTCCATGTAGGACTGCTCGAGCAGTCCGGAGGAGCACAGGGTCACGCGCTCGTGGTTGAGCTGGTTCACGATCAGGTGCCAGCCGTTGTTGACGCCGCCCACCAGGTTCTTTGCCGGAACCCGGACGTC
>CAJANQ010000448.1 GCA_903941145.1 uncultured Actinomycetes bacterium | reverse complement strand
TGGCACATGCCGTCGACGAGGGCCGAGTAGCCGTACACCGCGCCCGACTGGATGGACTCGACGGTGGTCTTGCCGATGACGCTGCGGGGCTCGACCAGCTCGACCCGGCGGAGCGCCGCAGCACGGCCGAAGAGGGCGTCCATCGAGATCTCGATGCCGGGCACGATGGCGCCGCCCAGGTACTCACCCTTCTCCGAGATGACGTCGAAGGTCGTGGCCGTGCCGAAGTCGACGACGATGGTCGGCCCGCCGTACAGGTCGTAGGCGCCCACCGCGTTGGCGATGCGGTCGGCCCCGACCTCCTTCGGGTTGTCGTAGAGGACCGGCATCCCGGTGCGCACACCGGCGCCGAGGACGACGGGCTCGAGCTCCAGGTAGCGCTCGCACAGACGGCGGAGCTCGAAGGTGATGGAGGGCACTCCGGACGACACGGCCACGCCGCGGACGTCGGTGGCCAGGTCCAGGTCGCGGGTCTCGAGAAGGTGGCGCAGCTGCAGCGACAGCTCGTCGCTCGTGTACTCGGCACGCGTGGCGAGACGCCAGTGGTCGAGCAGCCGGTGGCTGCGGTCGCCGGTGTCGTAGAGGCCGACCACGGTCTGCGTGTTGCCGACGTCGATGACCAGGAGCACAGCGCCTCCTCTGGAGTCACAGGTGGACGGTGCGGGGGACGGTCCTCCCGCCTCGCAGTGCCCCTGAATGATGCTCGCCGCACGCCCCCTGCGTACAACTCACTTGCGGGGGAGTTCGGTCAGGCCAGGTCCAGGCCCAGGTCCAGCACCGGCGCCGAGTTGGTGATGGCGCCCACCGAGATCATGTCGGCGCCGGTCCCGGCATAGGACGCAATGGTCGACAGGCTGATGCCGCCGGACACCTCGAGGAGCGTTCGGCGCACCATGCCGCCCTGGCGGACCTCGGCCGCGGCCACGCAGGCCCGCACCTCGTCGGGGGTCATGTTGTCGAGCAGCACCGCGTCGGCACCGGCCTCGAGCGCCTCGATGCACTGCTCGAGCGAGTCGCACTCCACGTGGACCGTGCGGGCCGGCCAGCGGTCCTTGGCCCGGGCCACGGCCTCGGTGATGCCGATCCCGCCCAGGTGGTTGTCCTTGATGAGCATCCAGTCGGACAGGTTGCCGCGGTGGTTGCGGCCACCGCCGGCACGGACCGCGGCCTTGGCGACCGACCGCATGCCCGGGAGCGTCTTGCGGGTGTCCCACACGCGTGCGTCGCCGCCCTCGGCCGCCGCGGCCACGAACTGCGCGGTCAGCGTGGCGATCCCCGACAGGTGGCCCAGGAAGTTCAGCGCCGTGCGCTCGGCCGTGAGAATCGAGCCGATCTGGCCGCGCACCACGCCGAACACCGTCCCGGGCTCGAGCACGGCGCCCTCGTCCAGGGTCCATGCCAGCTCGACAGCCGGGTCGACCTGGCGGAACGTCTCGCCGGCGCAGCGCGTGCCGGCCAGCCGGCCGGTGCCGCGGGACGCGAACCGGTACTCGATGGTGCGGGGCTCCAGCAGGGACGACGTGAGGTCCCCGAGCGGCGCCTGGTCCTCGGCCAGCGCCCGCTCGACGAGCGGGCGGACCTCGGTCATCGGAGGGTGGAGCCAGTCGGTGTCGGTCACGTCGGAAGTGTGGCACGCGCCACGAGGCGGTAGGCCATGTCCTGGCCGGTCTCGGGATGGTCCAGACGGCTGTGGGTGCCTCGGCTCTCGGTGCGCTCGACGGCCGCCACCACCAGCGCCCGGCCCACGAGCGCCAGATTGGCCACCTCGGCGAGTGCCGGGTCCGCAGCCGAGACGGCGCCCGCGGCGGACATCGCCGAGTCCAGCACTGCGGCACACTCGTCGAGGCCCTGGGCCGTGCGCTGCAGGCCGGCCAGGTTGAACATCGCCCGCTGGAGGTCGAGCCGGACGGCCGCGGCGTCGGTGCCGGAGGTGACCGCGGTGGGCACCTCGACGGTCCCGACGGTGGGCTGCGTACCGATGCGGTCGGCCACACCCATGAGCGGTCGCATGGCGCCGCTGGGCTCCGGGCCGCCGATGCCTTCCGCGATGGCTTCGACCTCCCGCGGCCCGAACACCATGCCCTCGAGGAGCGAGTTGGAGGCCAGGCGGTTGGCGCCGTGGACCCCGCTGCAGGCGGTCTCGCCCGCGGCCCACAGGCCGGGGAGCGTCGTGGCGCCGCTCAGGTCGGTCACGATGCCGCCGCACTGGTGGTGGGCGGCGGGAGCCACGGGCAGCAGGTCAGTGCGCGGGTCCAGACCGGCGCGCACCAGGTCGGCGTTGATGGTCGGGAACCGGTCGGCAAAGTCCTCGAGCACCGTGGCGTCGAGCCAGACGTGGTCGGTGCCCTGCTCCAGCATCTTGGCGTGGATGGCCCGGGACACGACGTCACGGGGCAGGAGCTCGTCGATGAACCGCTCGCCGTCCTGGTCGCGCAGGAGGGCGCCGTGGCCCCGAAGCGCCTCGCTCAGCAACGGCCGCGGGATCCCGGGCAGCGCGAGCGCCGTCGGGTGGAACTGGAAGAACTCCAGGTCCGCCACCGCCACGCCGGCGCGCAGCGCCATGGCCACGCCGTCCCCGGTGGCGACCGGCGGGTTGGTGGTCACGGCGAAGAGCTGCCCTGCGCCGCCGGTCGCCAGGAGGATGTGGCGGGCCCGGACGACGTGGGTCTGCCCAGCCCCGTCGACCGCCACCACACCCGCACAGCGGCCGTCCTCGACCACCAGGTCCAGCGCGAAGGTGTTCTCGTGCAGCGACGCTGCCGTGAGCCGGACGGCGTCGACGAGCGTGCGCTCGATCTCGGCTCCGGTGGCCGCGCCGCCGGCGTGCACGACGCGGGCGACGGAGTGGCCGCCCTCGCGGGCGAGCTCCAGGTTGCCGCGCTCGTCGCGGTCGAACTCGGCCCCAAGGGCGATGAGCTCCTCGACGCGACGCGGCCCCTCGTCGACCAGGACGCGCACGGCCTCGGTGTCGCACAGGCCGGCACCCGCCGAGAGTGTGTCGGCCAGGTGCTCGTCGAGCTCCTCCGGGTTGCCGCCCAGCGCAGCGGCCACGCCGCCCTGCGCCCAGCGCGTGGTGGCCTGGTCGAGGCGCGACTTGGTCAGCACGCCGGTGCGCAGCCCGAAGCGGCTCGCGGCGCGCACGGCGGCGGACAGACCAGCGACGCCGGACCCCAGCACCAGGAGGTCGAGTGGTTCCTCGGTCATGCGGTCCCTCCAGGAACGGCGGCAGTTCCCCCGGGAACTGCCGCAAGGTTGTCGAGCAGCCGGACGGACCCGAGCTGGACCGCCGCGATGAGTCGGACCGGGCGGTCGGTCCGGGCGAGCGGTTCCAGGGTGGAGGGGTCGACGGGCTCCAGGTAGTCGACGGTCGCCGACGGCACGGTGGCCACGACCTGGGCCATAGCGGCCCGCACCACGTCGGCGTCGGTCTCACCGGCAGCCACCAGGTTGGCGCCTGCGCGCAGCGCCCTGTGGACCACCGGGGCGTCGGCCCGCTCGGCAGGGGTGAGGCGGACGTTGCGGCTCGACATGGCCAGGCCGTCGGGCTCGCGCACGACCGGGCAGCCCACGACCGTGACGGGGATGGACAGGTCCATGACCATCCGGGTGACCACGGCCACCTGCTGCC
>CAJANQ010000447.1 GCA_903941145.1 uncultured Actinomycetes bacterium | reverse complement strand
GAGTACCCCAAGGGGAACAAGGCGATGGCCGAGGTCGTGGCGCCGTTCATCTCGCCGGCGCCGACCCTCCGGCTCGACAAGTCCCTCCCGCCCGGCCACGTCCGGCTGGTCATGGGCGAGGACTTCGCCAAGGTGTTCACGCCGTCGGCCAAGGACCTGCCAGCTTCCTCGACCACCACGACCGCGGCCCCTGCAGCTGCTGGGTCCGGTAGTGCAGCGACGTCGCCGCCGACGACCGAGGCCGTCGTCGGCTGGACCCCGGGCGTGGCCCCGGCCGGCGTCGTCTGCCGCTAGCCCGCCCTGCTAGAGGCGTCGGCCGCGCCGGGCCAGCAGGCCGAACCCAGCAGCCGCCCCTGCCACCGCCACGGCGGGCAGGAGCGCCGCAGCGGGGCTCTCGGGCACCACCGGCGGCGGGTTGGGAACCGTCGTCGTCGAACAGTTCGTCTGGCCGTTGCCCCAGTCCTGCTCCGCCGTCTCGACGTCGAGGGGGAACAGCAACGGCGGCGCGGCGAACGGACTCGCGACCTCTGTCGGGACGGTGCCCGTCACGACGTCGAACTGGGCGGCGCCGCAGCCGCGGCTGAACGTGATGGTGGTCGTGCCGGCCTGCTGGATCCGCACCGGGGTGGAACGGGCGAGGGTCTGCGGCCACGCCGCACCGTTACCGGGCATGGCGTAGACGACGGCGGTGGCGTCGAGCGGGCTGCACAGTGACCGGGCGGTCGTCACGACCAGCGTGAACTCGGTCGCCGTCGACGTGACCGTCCGGGCGGTGTTGCCGGACGCGATCGTCGACGCGGCGTCGACGCACGGCCCGGTGCTGGCGGACGGCTGCTCAGCGACCTGGACGCTGCTGGTGGTCGAGGTCGCCGGCGGCGGGGGAAGGCACGCCGTCGCCGACCCTGCGAGGGCGGTGCCGGCGACCAGCAGCGCTCGGGCCCGCCAGGCGGCATGCGGCATTCGAGCACCTTCCCGTCTGCTCCATCTGGGCCCGCGACGATCCCAGTCCGACGGCAGTAGAGCTCATCGACACGTCGGAGCGGTTGCCGAAAGGTGAACCGGAGGTAGAACTTCCTTTGACGGCTGCCGGTCGGCCGTGTTCGCCCGGTCGGGTGGGAAGGGTGAAGAATGCCCGCCGGGCCAAGGGCCCGCTCGTTCTGACCTCCTGATGATCCGCGACCTCTACCGCCTCCTGCGCAACCACCTGGGCCCCTACAAGGTCGAGCTCGTGCTTGTCCTGGTCTTCCAGGCGTTGCAGACGGTGGCCACGCTGTGGCTGCCCAGCCTCAACGCGCAGATCATCGACCAGGGCGTCGTCACGGGCGACACCGGGTTCATCTGGTCCCGCGGCGCCGTCATGCTCGCCGTGGCGTTCGCCCAGGTCGTGTTCGCGGTGCTGGCCGTCTACTACGGGTCCAGGGCCGCCATGGGGCTCGGCCGGGACGTGCGGACCAGCCTCTTCCACTCGGTCAACGGGTACTCGGCCCAGGAGGTCGCGCACTTCGGCCCGCCGTCGCTGATCACCCGCATCACCAACGACGTCCAGCAGGTCCAGATGCTCGTGCAGATGTCGTGCACGATGCTGGTGGCGGCGCCGATGATGATCGTCGGCGGCGTGATCATGGCGCTGCGCGAGGACGCGCAGCTCTCGGGGATCCTCCTCGTCGCAGTGCCCGTCATGGTCCTGCTCATCGGACTGGTCGTGTCGCGGATGGTCCCGCAGTTCACGGTCATGCAGACCCGCATCGACCGGCTCAACCAGGTGCTGCGCGAGCAGATCACCGGTATCCGGGTCGTGCGTGCGTTCGTGCGCGAGCCCGACGAGGAGGCCCGGTTCGGCGAGACCAACCAGCTCGTGACCGGCGCCGCGCTCTACGCCGGTCGGCTGCAGGCCTTCATGTTCCCGATGGTGCTGCTGGTCCTGAACCTGTCGAGCGCCGCTGCGGTGTGGTTCGGTGCCCACCGCATTGCCGACGGTCAGCTGCAGATCGGCCAGCTGATCGCGTTCCTCAGCTACCTGATCCAGATCCTCATGGCGCTGCTGATGGTGACGTTCATGGTGGTGCTGGTGCCCCGGGCCGCCGTGTGCGCCGACCGCATCCAGGACGTGCTCGAGACCCCGACCACCGTGGCCGACCCGCTGGCGCCGGTCACCGAGCTGGTCGGCACGGGCGCGCTGCGTTTCGACGGTGTGGGGTTCAAGTACCCCGGCGCCGAGGAGTCGGTGGTCACCGGCGTCTCGTTCACCGTGCGACCCGGAGAGACGACCGCCGTGGTCGGCAGCACTGGGTCCGGCAAGACCACGCTCCTGAGCCTGGTGCCGCGCCTGTTCGACGTCACCGAGGGGTCGGTCCTCGTCGACGGCGTCGACGTCCGGGAGATGTCGCTGTCCACCCTCCGGGCCCGGATCGGCCTGGTCCCGCAGCGGCCGTACCTGTTCTCGGGCACGGTGCGCTCCAACCTGCTCCAGGGGGACTCGTCGGCCACCGACGAGCAGCTCTGGGCGGCGCTCGAGGTGGCCCAGGCCGCCGACTTCGTGCGGGCGATGCCCGACGGGCTCGACGCCCCGGTCGAGCAGGGCGGCACCAACGTGTCCGGCGGCCAGCGCCAGCGTCTGGCGATCGCCCGTGCGCTGGTGCGGCGTCCGAGCATCTACCTGTTCGACGACTCGTTCTCCGCGCTCGACCTGGCCACCGACGCCCGGCTGCGAGCGGCTCTGGCTCCCATCACCCGGGACGCCGCAGTCCTGGTGGTCGCGCAGCGGGTGTCGACCATCGTCTCGGCCGACCAGATCGTGGTGCTCGAGGACGGCGTGGCCGTGGGCACCGGCACGCACAAGGAGCTCCTGGCCACCTGCCCGACCTACGCCGAGATCGTGGCGTCGCAGATGGGGACGGAGGACGTCGCATGACCGACGACACGACCCCTGCGCCGACCGGGGGCGACGAGGGCGGGG
>CAJANQ010000446.1 GCA_903941145.1 uncultured Actinomycetes bacterium | reverse complement strand
TCCAGGTCGAACCGCTGCGACAGCACCACCTGGAAGATGTCGCCGGAGAGGATGTACTCCTTCGCCGCGGTGACCGCCGTCTGGTACTGGCCTGGCGCCATGGAGGACACGACGCCCTCGGGCACGTCGTCGCGGCCGGGCGGGGTGACGAGCGGCTCGTCGATGGGCGTGGCGCCGTCGGCGGCCATGCGGTCGAGGCGGGCGAGGGCCTCGTCGTAGGCGGCGTCGACCTCCTCGTCGGTGGCCCCCTCGGGCACGAACGCGTTGGCGATGAGCGTGACCCGCTGCGACCAGTGGTCGTAGGCCGCCAGCTCGCCGATGACCGACAGCACGGCGTCGGGCCAGCCCCGGTCGTCGGCGGGTGCGTCCGGCAGGTGCTCGACCTCGCGCACGACGTCGTAGCCCAGGTAGCCCACGACACCGGAGTGCAGCGGGGGCAGCTCGGCGCCCTCGTCCAGCCCCAGGTCGGCCTCGGTGGGCGCCTGGTAGTGGTCGAGCAGCGCCTCGAGCGCGGCCAGGACGCCCTGGTCGGTCGGCACGTGCGCAGGGACGTCGCCCGTGAGCGTGACCTGGCCCCCCTTGGACACCAGGCGAGCACGCGGGTCGCGCCCGATGAAGGACCAGCGGCTCCACCGGCCGCCGTGGTCCACGGACTCGAGCAGGAACCCGGCGCGCCCCGAGTCGTCGTCGCCGCAGAGGCGGACGAACGCTGCGAGGGGTGTGGTCAGGTCGGCCAGCAGCTCGCGCCAGACCGGGACGACCCGGTGGGTTCGGGCGACCTCGCGGAACCGGTCGCGCTCGGGGAGCGCCACGTCAGCCGGCCTCGCCGAACGAGCGGTAGAAGCAGGTGTACTCGCCGGTGTGGCAGGCGCCCTTGCCCTCCTGCTCGACCAGGAACAGGAGCGTGTCGACGTCGCAGTCGTAGTAGGCCTCGCGGATGAACTGCCGGTCGCCCGAGGTGTCGCCCTTGCGCCAGACCTCCTGGCGGGACCGGGACCAGAAGACGGTGCGGCCCTGCTCCAGGCTCATCCGGAGCGTCTCGTCGTTCATGTAGGCCATCATCAGCACCGTGCGGGTCTCGACGTCCTGCACGATCGCCGGCACCAGGCCGTCGCTGTCGTACTTGACCTGCGAGACAAGGTCCTCCACCACGGGGATGGGGGTCACGGCAGGGGACGCGGCGTCAGGCATGTGCCGCATCGTAGGAGCCGGGCGCCCGGGCCACGAAGTGGGTTGGTGCAGCTGATGGCGAGGCCGACGACCGGGGGGCGTCAGAGGTAGAGGCCGGAGTGGCCCTCTTCGAGCCGTTCGGCCGCGATGGCGTGCAGGTCGCGCTCGCGCAGCATGACGAAGGTCTCGCCCCGCACCTCGACCTCGGCGACGTCGTCGGCGTTGAACAGCACGTGGTCGCCCTCCTGGACGGACCGCACGTTGGGCCCCACGGCACGGACCTCGGCCCACGTGAGCCGGCGGCCCAGCTGGGCGGTGGCGGGGATCAGGATGCCGCCGGACGAACGCCGGTCGCCGGCCTCGCCGTCGAGCTGGACCAGGAGCCGGTCGCTCAGCATGCGGACGGGCAGCTTGTCGTGCCGGCCCATCTGCGACGGGGCGGACGGCGCGGACGGCGCGGGCTCCGCAGTCTCGGGGGCAGCGTCGTCGGTCATGGGCGCAACGTACCCCGAGCGCCCCGGACCGTCAGACCGGCCGGACCGGCACGCCGGCGGCGGCCATGGCGGCCTTGGCCTCGGCGACGGTGTGCTCGCCGAAGTGGAAGATCGACGCCGCGAGCACGGCGTCCGCATGGCCCTCGGTCACGCCCTCGACCAGGTGCTGGAGGTTGCCGACGCCGCCCGACGCGATGACGGGCACCGGCACGGCGTCCACGACCTGGCGGGTGACGTCGAGGTCGAACCCGTCACGGGTGCCGTCGCGGTCCATGGACGTCAGCAGGATCTCGCCGGCGCCGAGCTCGGCCACCCGGGCGGCCCACTCGACGGCGTCGATGCCAGTCGGTGTGCGGCCACCGGCCACGAACACCTCGAAGTCGGTGGAGGCCACCCTGGTGCCGTCGGTGCGGCGGCGCGAGTCGATGGCCACCACGACGCACTGGGCGCCGAACTCGTCCGCGATCTCGGCGACCAGCTCGGGCCGGGCCACCGCGGCGGAGTTCACACCGACCTTGTCGGCCCCGGCGCGCAGCAGGGCGCGTGCGTCCTCGACGGAGCGCACTCCCCCGCCGACCGTGAACGGGATGAAGACCTCTTCGGCGACGTGGCGCACCATCTCGATGGTGGTGTCGCGCCGGTCGGAGGTCGCCGTGATGTCCAGGAAGACGAGCTCGTCGGCGCCCTCGACGTCGTAGCGGGCGGCCAGCTCGACCGGGTCCCCGGCGTCGCGCAGCTCGACGAAGTTGACGCCCTTGACCACACGGCCGGCGTCCACGTCCAGGCAGGGGATGACGCGGGCGGTGATCACCGGGCAGCTCCGTCGAGCACGGCGACGCCCTCGGACACCGTGAACCGCTGCTCGTAGATGGCCTTGCCACAGATGGCACCGGCCAGACGTCGGCCGTCGACCGCCAGTGCGGCGAGCGCCTCCAGGTCGGCGAGCGTGCCGACACCGCCGGACGCGATGACCGGCACGTCGGTGGCGGCGACCACGGCGGCCAGCCCCTCTGTGTCGGGGCCGGCGAGCGTGCCGTCCCGACCGATCTCGGTCACCACGAGCGCCTGGACGCCGGCGTCGGTGAACCGGCGGGCCAGTTCGACCACGTCCAGGCCGGAGCCCTTGACCCACCCGCGCACGGCGACCTCGCGCCCGTGGGCGTCCAGGCCGACGGCCACGGGGAACTCCTTGGCCAGCCGGGGTACCAGGTCGGGGTCCTCGACCGCGGCGGTGCCGATCACCACTCTGGCCACTCCCGCCTCGACCAGCGCGGCGGCCGCGGCCTCGTCCCGCACGCCGCCGCCGGTCTGCACGGGGACGTCCACGGCGCGGGCGATCTCTGCGATCACGGGCCGGTTGACAGGGTCGCCGGTCTTGGCCGCGTCCAGGTCGACGACGTGGATCCAGCGCGCCCCCTCGGCCTGGAACGCCAGCGCCTGGGCCACCGGGTCCTCGCCGTAGACGGTCTCCTGGTCGAAGTCGCCCTGGTACAGCCGCACGCACTTGCCGCCGCGCAGGTCGATCGCCGGGTACAGGTCCATCACGCCACCACTCCCACGGGGATGCTCCGCACCCAGTTGCGCAGCAGGTCCAGGCCGGCGTGGCCGGACTTCTCCGGGTGGAACTGGGTGGCCACCACGTTGCCGCGAACGGCCATGGCCGCGACCGGGCCGCCGTAGTCGCAGGTGGCGACGACGTCGTCGGTGACCTCGGCGGCGAACGAGTGCACGAAGTACATCCACGGCGCCGAGCCGTCGGCGGTCGTGCCGTCGAGCAGGTCGGAGCCGGCACCGCGGACGTCCAGCCGGTTCCACTGCATCTGCGGGTGCTTCACGCCCTCGGGCAGCCGGCGCACCTGTCCGGGAAGGACGCCGAGGCCGACGACGCCGGGCGACTCCTCGGAGCCCTCGTAGAGCAGCTGCATACCCACGCAGATCCCTAGGAACGGTCGGCCGGAGGCGGCGGCCTCGAGGGCGACCGCGTCCAGGCCCGACGCGGCGAGTGCGTCGCGGCACGGGCCGAACGCCCC
>CAJANQ010000445.1 GCA_903941145.1 uncultured Actinomycetes bacterium | reverse complement strand
TCTCCGGGTTGTGGAGCCGAAGGGAAACGAACCCTCGACCTCTTCCATGCCATGGAAGCGCTCACCCAACTGAGCTACTGCCCCGGGAAGACCTGACCATAGTTGGTGCGCCCCACCCCTGAGCAAGATGGACAAGGGGGTGCCCGCAGTTCCTTGGGGACGGTGCCCCGTCGGTACGATGCCGCCCTATGTCTGACTCCCCGGCGGGCGACCCCGAGACCACCCGTGGCGACGCCGCGGCCGACATCTCCGACGAGGACGCGGCCAGCGCCTACCGCCCGACCGAGATCGAGCCCTACTGGCAGGACTACTGGCGGGAGCACCGGACCTACGAGGTCGACGACGACGACCCGCGTCCGCCGTACTACGTCCTGTGCATGTACCCGTACCCGTCGGGCAACGCCCACATGGGCCACGTGCGTAACTACACGTTCGGCGACCTGCTGACCCGGTACCGGACCATGCAGGGCGACGCCGTGCTGTCGCCCATGGGGTTCGACTCGTTCGGCCTGCCCGCCGAGAACGCCGCCATCAAGACCGGCGTCCACCCCCGGCCCTACACCGACGAGCGCATCGAGATGCTGCGCGGCTCGATCACCCGGATCGGCGGGGTGTACGACTGGCGCCGCGAGGTGCGGTCCCACGACCCGGAGTACATCCGGTGGACCCAGTGGATCTTCCTGAAGTTCCTGGAGGCCGGCCTGGCCTACCGGAAGGCCGCCCCCGTGAACTGGTGCCCCGGGTGCCAGACGGTGCTGGCCAACGAACAGGTCGTCGACGGCGCCTGCGAGCGCTCGGGCGACCTGGTCGAGCGGCGCGACCTGGAGCAGTGGTACTTCCGCATCACGGACTACGCGCAGCAGCTGCTCGACGACCTCGAGGGCCTGGACTGGCCCGACCGGGTGGTCACCCAGCAGCGCAACTGGATCGGCCGGTCCGAGGGCGCGCAGTTCACCATGGCCGTCGTCGACGCCGAGGGCGCCGGGCACCCGGACGGTCTCGAGTTCGACGTGTTCACGACCCGGCCCGACACGAGCTTCGGCATGACGTTCTGCGTGCTGGCGCCCGAGCACCCCCTCGTCCCGCTGCTCACGGCCGACGACCGTCGTGAGGCCGTCGAGGCGTTCGTCGAGCAGGCCCGCAACACCTCCGAGATCGACCGCCTCTCCACCGACCGCCCGGTCGGTACCCGCGGCTGCGCCACCGGTGCGTTCGCCCGCAACCCGTTCACCGGCCAGCCGGTGCCCGTGTACCTGGCCGACTACGTGCTGGCGACCTACGGCACCGGCGCCGTCATGGCCGTGCCGGGCGAGGACCAGCGCGACTGGGACTTCGCCACCGCGTTCGGCATCCCGATCGTGGAGACCGTCACCCGGCCCGAGGGCTGGGAGGGCGAGGCGTATGCCGCTGACGGCGTGCACAAGAACTCCGGCTTCCTGGACGGCATGGACGTGCCGACGGCAAAGGCCGCGGCGATCGACTGGCTCGTCGAGGAGGGGGCGGGGGAGCGCAAGGTCAACTTCCGGCTCCGCGACTGGCTGCTGTCCCGCCAGCGGTTCTGGGGCTGCCCGATCCCGGTCGTCTACTGCGACACCGACGGCATCGTGCCGGTGCCGCTCGACCAGCTGCCCGTGGTGGCGCCCGACGACGTCGAGTTCACCCCGACCGGCCAGTCGCCGCTGCTTTCGAGCCCCGAGTTCCTGCACACGACCTGCCCGACCTGCAGCGGCCCGGCCCGGCGCGAGACGGACACGATGGACACCTTCGTGGACTCGTCGTGGTACTTCCTGCGGTTCTGCGACCCGTGGTCCGACGAGGCCCCGTTCCGCCAGGACCGCATCGAGCGCTGGATGCCGGTCGACCAGTACATCGGCGGTGCGGAGCACGCCGTGCTGCACCTCATGTACGCCCGGTTCTTCACCAAGGCGCTGGCCGACCTGGGCGTGGCGCCCAAGGAGCTGCGCGAGCCGTTCCAGCGCCTCTTCACCCAGGGCATGATCCGCCTGGCCGGCACCAAGATGTCCAAGTCCAAGGGCAACCTGGTCGCGCCCGAGGAGATCATCGACACCCTCGGGGCCGACACGCTCCGGCTCGCCCACCTGGCGGTGAAGCCGCCGGAGGAGGACGTCGACTGGGAGGACGTGGGCCTGGAGGGCTGCGCCCGGTTCCTCCAGCGCGTCTGGCGCATCTCGGTGCCCGGCGGCGAGTTCGACGCGGCCCTCCGAGACGGCGCCGAGACCGCCGAGGACACCGCGCTCCTGCGGGCCACCCACCGCCTCGTGGCCGACGTGACCGAGGCCTTCGACCGCTGGTCGTACCACGTGGCCGTCGCCAAGTTCATGGCGTACGTCAACGAGCTGCAGCGGTCACTCAGGTCGGAGGCCGGCGGACACCGGGCCACGGTCGAGTTCGCCACGGACACCCTCCTGCAGCTCCTGGCCCCGGCCTGCCCCCACATGACGGCCGAGCTGTGGTCCCGGCGCCACGACGGCGGACACGTGCACGAGGTCCCGTGGCCGGCGGCCGACCCGGCGATGCTGGTCGAGGACTCGGTGACGATGGTCGTCCAGGTCGCCGGCAAGGTGCGCGACCGCATCGAGGTGGCCGCCGACGCCGACGAGGCGACCTGCGTCGCCGCGGCGCTGGCGTCGGAGAAGGTGCAGGCGCACCTCGACGGGGAGCCCCGAAAGGTCATCGCCCGTCCGCCGAAACTGGTGAACTTGGTGCCGTGAGCCCCGCCCCGCCGTCGGCCCTCTCGCTGGTCGCCCGGATCGAGCAGGTTGCGGCGGCAGACCTGGGCACGGTCACGTTCGTCACCGGCGACGAGCACCAGACCGTCGGTTGGGACACGCTCCACGCCCAGGCCCGCACCGTCGCAGCCCGGCTGCAGGCGCTGGGCGTCGTGCCAGGCGACCACGTGGCGCTGCTGGGCCCGACCACCCGCAACCTGGTGGCCGCCGTCCAGGGCGTGTGGCTGGCCGGCGCCGTCCTCGTGACGCTGCCGCTGCCCATGCGGATGGCGTCGCTCGAGCGGTTCGTCGCCCAGACCCGGCAACGGCTGGCGCAGTCGGACTCCCGGCTCGTGCTGGTCGACCCGGAGCTGGCGGCCCTGGTCGCCCCGGAGCCGGGCGGCCCGCCGTTCGTCGAGCTCGACGTCCTGTGCGGTGACGACGGGGTGGGTGCCGACGACTGGCAGCGCCCGGCCGACGACCCGGACGCGCTTGCGCTCCTGCAGTTCACGTCGGGTTCGACGTCTGAGCCGAAGGGCGTGATGCTGCGGCACCGCAACATCTGCCACAACCTGGACGGCGCCTGGGCTGCCGCGTCGATGACGCCCGACGACACGGTCGTGTCGTGGCTGCCGCTGTACCACGACATGGGGCTGATCGGGCTGCTGTGCGTACCGATGACCGGCGGCTGCTCGCTGGTCCAGGGGGCGCCCCAGGACTTCCTGGCCCGGCCGCTGCGGTGGTTCCGCTGGCTGTCGGAGTTCGGCGGCACGGTGACGGCGGGCCCCAACTTCTCGTACGCGCTCGGGGCGCGGGCGCTGCGCCGGGCCGAGGAGCCGCTCGACCTGTCGAAGGTGGAGGTCCTGCTGTCGGGGGCGGAGCCCGTCGACGCCGAGGTGTTCCGGAACTTCCTGGACGCGGCGGCGCGGTACGGCCTGGACCCGGCGAGCGCGTTCCCGGCGTTCGGCATGGCCGAGGTGTGCATCGCCGGCACGTTCCCTCCCCGGGGGCGTGGCCTCCGTACCGACGTGGTCGACCGGCAGGCGCTCGAGGTGGAGCAGCGGGCGGTGGCGGTCGAGCCCGGGACCGCGGGCGCGGTCGAGCTGGCGGTGCTCGGAGGTCCGGTGGACGGACTGGAGCTCAGGGTCGTCGACGTGGCGACCGGGGAGCTGTGCGGCGAGCGGCAGGTGGGGGAGCTGCACCTGGCCGGCAACGCGCTCACCGCGGGCTACTACGGGCGGCCCGAGGACACCGCCGAGCTGCTGGTGGACGGCTGGCTGCACACCGGGGACCTCGCCTACCTACTCGGCGGCGAGCTGGTCGTGTGCGGCCGGATCAAGAACGTGATGATCGTCGGCGGCCGCAACCTCTACCCGCAGGACGTCGAGAAGGCCGTCGGCGAGGTGGACGGGGTGCGGGCCGGCAACGTGGTCGCCTTCGGCGTGGACGGCCGCCACGGCGCGCAGCACGTCGTGGTGGTGGCCGAGGCCACGGCCCCCTCCGACGACGCCGAGGCGGGGGAGTGGGTGGCCGCGCTGCAGCGGGTGGTGGTCGGCGCCGTGACCGAGTCGGTCGGCGTGCCGCCGTGGGAGGTCGTGCTGGTCGCGCCGGGCACGGTGCCCAAGACCTCCTCCGGGAAGCTGCAGCGGTCGGCCTGCCGGGCGCAGTTCGTCGACGGTTCGCTGGCACGGCTGGCCGAGGGCGGCTGACCGCTCTACGTTCGCGCCACGCCTTGCTCCGTCGGCAGGGTGACCGGCGACGACAGTCTGGGGGAGACGGTGCACGGGGGAACGATCGACAGGGGGACACGGGTGCGTCGCACGGCGCGCCGTCTCGCCCCGGCCGCCGTCGTCCTGCTGCTCCAGCTCGTCGCCTTCCCGATGCCGCTCGGCGCCTGGCTCTCCGGGCTGGTGTTCGGCCTGGTGGGCTCGCTGGCGGCGGTCGGCCTGGTGCTCGTCTGGCGGTCCAACCGGATCCTGAACTTTGCGCAGGGCGACCTGGGCGGGTTCCCGGCCACGCTCGCGGTCCTGCTGGTCACGGCCGGCGGGCTCCCGTGGCTGGCCGGGGTGGCCCTCGGCCTGGTGGCCGCCGTGGTGGTGGGGCTGGTGGTCGACGTCGTGGTCGTGCGCCGGTTCTTCGGGGCGCCGCGCCTCCTGCTGACGGTCGCGACGCTCGGGCTCTCGCAGGTCCTGGGGTTCTGCACCCTGCTGCTGCCACGGGCCTGGGGGCTCGGTCCGGCGGTGCGGACGCTGCCGCCGCCGTTCGAGTGGTCGTGGGAGTTCGGCGGTGTGGTGTTCGACGCCTCCGACCTGGTCGCCGTGGTGGTGGCACCGGTCGCGCTGGTCGCCGTGGCGCTGCTGCTCGGCCGCACCCGGACCGGCACGGCGGTGCGGGCCGCGGCCGACCGGTCGGACCGCGCCCTCAGCCTGGGCGTCCCCGTGCGGCGGCTCGAGGCCCAGGTGTGGATCCTGGTCACGGTCCTGGCCTACGTCTCGATGGTCCTGACCGCAGGGGTGGCGGCCCTGCCCTTCGGCGTGGCGCTGGGTCTGGCGGTCGTCGCCCGGTCGTTGGCAGCCTTCGTGCTCGGCCGCATGGACGACTTCCTGGCCGTGGGGGCCGCGGCCGTCGCGCTCGGCGTGCTCGAGTCGGGCGTCCGCTGGAACACCGGCGACGTCGTGGTGTTCGCCCCGATCCTGGCCGGTCTGGTGGTGGCGGGACTGCTCGTGCAGCGGCGGGGGACGAGCCGTGCCGACCGCAACGACTCGTCGAGCTGGCAGACGGTGGGCGAGGTGCGCCCGGTGCCTGCGGTGCTGGCCCGGCTCCCCGAGGTCCGCGCCGCGCAGTGGGGGCTGGGCGTGGTCACCGTGCTGGGGGCGACGCTCCTGCCCCTCCTGCTCGGGACCAACGGCCAGATCAAGCTGGGGATCGTCGTGGCGTTCATGGTCGTGGGGCTGTCGCTGGTCGTGCTCACCGGCTGGGCGGGGCAGGTGTCCCTGGGCCAGATGACCTTTGTCGGGGTCGGCGCGGCCATCGGGGCCTGGTGCACGGTCAACCGGGGCTGGGACCCGCTCGTGGCGATGGCGGCGGCCGCCGCCGTCGGCGCCGTCGTGGCCGTGCTCGTGGGTCTGCCCGCGCTGCGGCTGCGGGGGCTGTACCTGGCTGTCACGACGCTGGCGCTGTCGCTCGCGGCGTCCGAGTGGGTGTTCTCCAACCGGGCCTGGCGCTGGATCCCGGTGGACCCGTTCGACCGGCCGCTGCTGATGGGCCGGGTGAGCATCGACAGCCCGCTGCGCATCTACTACCTGGCCCTGACGGTGCTGGCCGTCGTGGCCTGGCTGCTTCGGGGCCTGCGCCGGTCGCGGACCGGTCGCGTGCTGGTGGCACTGCGCGACAACGAGACGAACGTGGCCGCGTTCGGCGTGAGCCCCACGAGGGCGAAGCTCACGGCGTTCGCGGTCTCGGGCGCCGTTGCCGCGGTCGCCGGCGTGGTGCTCGTCCTGGCACAGTCGGCGTTCCGCCCGACGACCTACGGGGCCGACGAGAGCATCTCGGTGTTCGTCGCCACGGTGATCGGCGGCCCGGCCACGCTGCTCGGCGGCGCGGTCGGTGCGCTCTTCCAGCGCGGATCACAGTGGCTGCTGCCGACGCCGTGGTCGTTCTTTGCCACGGGTGCCGGTGTGCTGGTGGTCCTGCTGGTGCTGCCGCAGGGGCTGGGCGGCGTCCTCTGGGGGCTGCGGGACCGGTTCCTGCGCTGGGCCGCGCGGCGCCACGGCGTCACGTCGCTCGCGCTGGACCGCACCTCTGCGGCCGACCCGGACGCAGAGCTGAACCCGCCGGTCGACGACGTGGAGGTGGCGCCGTGAGCGACCTCCGGATCGGATGGGACGACGTCCGCGAGTCCTGCCGCGGCGTGGTGGACCCGCGCCGGTGGTGGGCCGGACTGCGCCACCCGCGCGCGTCCCTGCAGGAGATGGTCGGCACCGGGCCGGTGCTGGCGCTGCTCGTGCTGTTCGGCCTCAACGCGGTCGACGAGCTGGACCGGTCGGGGTTCGGGATCCTGCTCCCGAACGTGCGTGACGCCTTCGGGATGTCGAACGCAGAGATCCTCATGCTCGTGGGCCTCACGGCGCTGGGGGCCCTGGTCCTGCAGCTGCCGATCGCCGTGGCGGCCGACCGGGGCAACCGCATTGCGATCATGCTGCTCGGTGCACTGCTCTGGGCCGGCTTCAGCGTGTTCACCGGTGCGGCCACCGCGATCTGGATGCTCGTGGCGGCGCGGACCGGGTCGGGGATCGGCAGGGCGGTGGTCGGGCCGACCCACAACTCGCTGCTGAGCGACTGGTACCCGGTCGACCGTCGGGCCAAGGTCTTCTCCTTCCACACCGCCGCCAACGCCGTGGGGCAGTTCGTCGGCCCGCTCGCCGCCGGCCTGATCGCCTACTACTGGGGCTGGCGGGCGCCGTTCTTCGTGTTCGCCGTCCCGACGCTGGTCCTGGTGGTCGTCGGGCTCCGGCTGCGGGAGCCGGTCCGGGGGGCGCAGGAGCGGCTGGCGTCGGGCGCGGCGGGGGCCGCGGTGGAGGTCGAGGAGCCCCAGGCGAGCTTCGCCGAGGCCTGGCGCACGATCTGGAAGGTCGAGCTGCTGCGGCGGATCTGGTACGCCATCCCGTTCCTGGCGATCTCCATCGTCGGCTACGTCTCGCTGGCCGGCCTGGTCTACGCCGACGTCTTCGACCTGTCGGAGCTGGAGCGCGGGTACCTGGCTGCGGTGGTCGAGCCGTTCCAGCTGATCGGCCTGGCGGTGGGCGCCAAGCTCGGCACGCGGCTGTTCCTGCGGGACCCCTCGCTGGTGTTCCGGTTCCTGAAGTGGACGTCGCTGCTGTCGGCGGTGTTCGCCGGGCTCTTTGCCCTCGCGCCGTCGGTCCCCGTGGCGGTGGTGACCAACATCTGCCTGACGATGCTGCTCGCAGTGGTGCTGCCGGGCGTCCTGTCGATCATGTCGATGGCCATCCCGTCCCGGGCACGGGCGGTCGGGTTCGCGGTGGGCTCGTGGTGGGCCATCCCGGGCCTGGCGCTGCTGCCCTTCATCGGATGGATCGCCGACAACTGGGGGACCCGCGTCGGCATGCTCATGATGGCGCCCGTCCTGGCCCTCGGCGGTCTGGTCGTGGCCTCCGCCGGCAAGGTGGTGAACCGGGACCTGCACGACGTCTGGAGCTCGTCGGCCGCCCGGTCCCAGGCCCTGCTCGACCGTCAGGAGGGCCGCGCCAAGCTCCTCGTCGTCACCGACCTGAACGTGGGCTACGGCGGTCTCCAGGTGCTGTTCGACGTCAGCCTGGACGTCGCCGAGGGTGAGGTCGTGGCGCTCATGGGCACCAACGGGGCGGGCAAGTCCACGCTCCTGCGCGCCGTGACCGGGCTCACCGAGGCCGACTACGGCTCGGTGATCCTGGACGGCCGCGACATCACCCACTGCCCGCCCAACGAGATCGCCGCGCTGGGCGTGGGCCAGGTGCCCGGCGGCCAAGGGACCTTCGGCTCGCTCACCGTGGCCGAGAACCTCGAGGTCGCCGGCTGGATGCTGCGCAAGGACCGTGCCGAGCAGGAGCGGCGGACGGCTGCCGTGCTGGAGGTCTTCCCGGAACTGGCCGACCGGCTCGCGGAACCGGCCGTCGACCTGTCGGGCGGGCAGCAGCAGATGCTGGCGCTGGCCATGGCACTGATCACGCGCCCACGTCTGCTGGTCGTCGACGAGCTGAGCCTGGGCCTGGCCCCGGTGGTGGTCGGGCGGCTGGCCGAGCTGGTCGCGGAGGTCGCTGCCGGCGGGACCACCGTCCTGCTCGTCGAGCAGTCCATCAACGTGGCGCTCTCGCTGGCGACGACGGCCGTCTTCATGGAGCGGGGCAGGGTCCGGTTCTCCGGTCCGGCCGAGGAGCTGGCCCGACGGCCGGACCTGCTGCGGGCCGTGTTCCTGGACGGGGGCGAGACGACCGCCGCCGGTTCCGGCAGTGCTGGCGGTGTCGTGGACCGCAGCGCGGCACCGGCGCTGGAGCTGTCGGGCGTGGTCCGACGGTTCGGCGGCAACGTCGCGGTCGACGCAGTGGACCTGCGGGTGCAGCCCGGCGAGATCGTCGGGCTGGTCGGGCAGAACGGTGCCGGCAAGACGACCCTGATCGACCT
>CAJANQ010000444.1 GCA_903941145.1 uncultured Actinomycetes bacterium | reverse complement strand
CCAGGATCTCGCGCACGTTCACCGGCGAGAAGCTCTTCAGGCCGCGCTGGCGACGGTCCCAGAGCGTGGCGTTGAGCATGGCCGCCGCCACCATCGACCTGGCCACGATGAACAGCCAGAGCAGCATCACCGCAGCCACGCCGAGCGGGCCGTACATCGACGACATCCGGTAGACCCGGCCGGCCATGTAGAAGACCGTGGCGGCGTGCAGCGCCTCGGCCGAGAGCCCGAAGAGCACGGCGCCCGGCAGCAGGTCCTTCCACCTCACGCCCACCGCTCGAGGGAGCAGCGACTGCACGCCCAACCAGCTCGCCCCCCAGCAGACGCCCAGGAAGACCGACATGACGATGCCGCCACCTGGTGTACGGTCGCGGAGCCACGACCCTGCGACGGCGAACAGCAGCATCCCGGTCAGGATCGCGATGCCGACGACCACCGAATTCACGGTCTTGGCCGAACGCTTGCGTTCGAGGTCCCAGGCCAGGATGTGGACGATCCGGAGCGACTTGATGAGCGACCGCATGGCCAGCAGCAGCGCCCAGACTCCGATGAGCAGGGTCAGCCACCGGCCCTGCGAGGCCTGGGTCCCGACCTTGTTCATCGTGGTGAGGATCGCCCCGGAGAACCCCAGGTCCTCCCCGGCCGTGGACGGCGCCACCGCGTCGCCGTGCGACAAGAAGCCGAGGCCCGAGTAGACGAGCAGCAGGGCCGGCACCGAGAGCAGGAACAGCCGGAAGGCCACGGCGCCGCCGAGCAGGCTGCCGCCGGCGCCGCCGTCGCGGTCGTAGAGGTCGAACCCTGCGTCGAGCAGCGGTGTGTCGGGCCGCAGCTCCTTCACCTTGTTCTGGATCACATGGCTGCGCTCGACCGCATCGCCGTAGCTGCGGCGGACACGGTCCGAAAGACGCGCGTCCCGCTCGACACCCGCGGGGCCGCTCGGCCCGGGTGCCTCCGGTGCTGCCTCCAGGGCCTCGTCGGTCACCGGGCCATGCTGCCAGAGCGTCGGCCGGCGGCTACAAGCGGGGCGGCCGCGCGACGGGCGGCCGGCCAGATTGCCGTAGGGTCACCCGGCCTGAACCGGTCTGCGCCGGCCGGCGCACCCTCCTTCCACGCAGTCACGCATGACCACCCTCTCCACCGCAGTTCCGACCCGTGCCGAGGTGCGCGACGCGCTCCCCGACGACTGCCGGCGATCGAGCCTCGTCCAGTCGTTCGCCTGGCTGGCGTTCTCGCTCGCCGTCACGGGAGGACTCGTCGCACTGGCCGCAGTGTTCCTGCCGACCTCGTGGCCGTGGATCCCGGTGTGGGTCCTGTACGCCGTGGCGACCGGCACGGCGGCCACCGGCCTCTGGGTCATCGCGCACGAGTGCGGCCATGGCGCGTTCAGCTCCAGCCGGGCCGTGCGTGACTCCGTCGGGTTCGTCCTGCACTCCGCGCTGCTGGTGCCGTACTTCTCGTGGCAGCGGAGCCACGCCGTGCACCACTCGTTCACCAACCACCTCGACGACGGCGAGACGCACGTGCCGCGCCGGTCGTTCGACGCCGCCGACCGCCAGCCGCTCGGGACCGCGGCCAACGCGGTCAACATCGTCCGCACGCTCCTGCTCGGGTGGCCGGCGTACCTGCTCGCCGGTGCGACGGGCGGCCCCAGCAGAGGTGCGACCAACCACTTCTGGCCGGTCGCACCGTTCAGCACCGGGCTGTTCCCGCGGCGCTGGCACGCCCGGGTGTGGGCGTCGGCCGGCGGCGTGGCTGCCGTCGTGGCCCTGCTGGTGCTGTGGTCCGTGCTGGCGGGCTCTCCCGTGCCGGTGCTCGCGCTGTACGTGGGGCCGTACCTGGTGGTGAACGCGTGGCTCGTCACCTACACGTGGCTGCAGCACACCGACACCGCCATTCCCCACTTCGAGGACCCCGAGTGGAACTGGGTGCTCGGCGCCTTCCAGACCGTCGACCGCCCCTACGGCCGGCTGGTCGACCGGCTCCACCACCACATCGGGACGACCCACGTGGCGCACCACCTGGACGCCCGCATCCCGCACTACCGGGCCCGGGCGGCGACCGCCGCGATCCGCGAGGCGTTCCCCACGCTGTACCGGTTCGACCCGACGCCGGTGCCGACGGCGCTCTGGAACGTGTCGCGGGACTGCCGTGGCGTGGCCGAGCTGGCCAACGGCTGGTACTTCGACACGCCCGTCGACTGACGTCGGCGCGCTTGGCGCGGCCGGGCGTCCCGGGCCTGGGACTCCGTGTCGGACCCCACTCCTACACTCGCCGCCGTGCGCATTCTCCATACCTCTGACTGGCACCTGGGCCGGACGTTCCACGGCGAGTCCCTCGTCGACGAGCAGCGCCAGGCCGTCGAGCGGATCGTCGAGCTGGCCGTCGAGCACCAGGTCGACCTGGT
>CAJANQ010000443.1 GCA_903941145.1 uncultured Actinomycetes bacterium | reverse complement strand
GCATCGAGTGGCGCCTGCGCTAGACGACAGGGCCGAGTGGCGCCTGCGCTAGACGACAGGGCCGAGTGGCGCCTGCGCTAGACGACAGGGCCGAGTGGCGCCTGCGCTAAGGGTCAGGCCCGTCAGGACTTGCGCCAGTAGACGCCGGTCCAGTCGACGGTCTGGATCGGGTCGGTGATCCCCCGCTCGGCGCGGTAGTCGTCGACAGCAGCCCTGCAGCTCTGCCAGCCGCCGTAGTCGTCCACCACCACGAACCCGCCGGACGCCACTTTGGGCTCCAGTGCCACGAGCGCGTCCATCGTCGACTGGTACAGGTCGCCGTCGAGGCGGAGCACCGCCAGCTGGTCGATCGGCGCGTCGGGGAGCGTGTCGCAGAACCATCCCTCTAGGAACCGGACCCGGTCGTCGAGGAGGCCGTAGCGGTCGAAGTTGGATCGCACGGCGTCGGCGTCGACCTTGAGGACGCCCACGCCGGACCAGTCCAGGCCGGCGTCGGCCGGGTAGCGCTCGGGGTCCGGGACCGGCAGCCCTTCGAAGGAGTCGGCCACCCAGACGTTCCGGGTCTCGTCGCCCAGTGCCGCCAGCACGCCGCGCATGAGGATGGTGACGCCACCGCGCCACACGCCGGTCTCGATGAAGTCGCCGGGTACGCCGTCGAGCACCGCGTCGATGCAGCAACGCAGCTCGCAGTCGAGCCGCTTCGATCCGACCATCGTCTCTGCGGTCGGCGGCCAGTCACGGCCCTCGTCGCGGGCTGCCGGGTCGCCGCGTCGGACCAGTCGCCAGCCGTGCTCGGCCAGTATCGGCTGCACGGCATCACGGCCGCCGGGCCAGTCGTCGAGCCGGACGTCCCACCACTCCTGGTCCAAGAACGCCTCACGGGTCAGGCACCGGCGCAGCAGGTCCAGATAGGCGCGGGCCGACGGGTCCAGCCGCTCGAGCGGGTCCGGGAGCTCGGCGGCGGCGGGGTCAGCAGTCGGGTCGGCGTCGTTCACGGCCGCCACTCTCCCCGAAATGAGGACGGAAATGGTCGTTATGCGACCTGTAGGAGCCAGATTTCGGTGGGGAGGGGGTCGGTGGGGGCCGTGGCTGTGCGGGCTGGTGCGGGAGGATGGGGAGATGGGTGCGGGTGGACCGGACGAGGACCTGGTGGTGCGACCGGGACGCGTCGTGCCTGCGCACGAGCTCGAGGAGCGGTTCAGCCCGTCGGGCGGACCGGGCGGACAGCACGCCAACCGAGCACATACCCGCGTCGAGCTCCGGCTGGACCTGACCACGACGACCGCCTTCCCAGAACACGAGCGGGCCCGACTGGTCGACAAGTTCGGCCCGGTCGTGTCGGTGGTCGTGGACGACGAGCGCTCCCAGGTCCGCAACCGCGGCATCGCCCGCGAGCGGCTGGCCGGCCGGCTGCGCGCCGCGCTGGTCCCGCCGCGTCGACGGGTGGCGACCCGGCCGACGAAGGGGTCGCAGACCCGGCGGCTCGACGCCAAGAAGCAGCGCGGCCAGACCAAGTCCCAGCGTCGACGGCCGTCGCTGCCCGACGACTGACCGCGACAGCCGCTGCACCGCACGGGCAGCCGGACCGTCCCGACCTCCCGGGCCGGCGACCGGCCCGCCGGTAGCCTCGCCGAGTGGGCAACTCGACCGCCGTCTCGACCCTGATCATCGCGGCCGCTGCGGCGCTGGCACCGGTCCTGGCCGACCTCCTGCGTCGTTTGCGCATCCCGCCCGTCCTCTTCGAGCTGCTGCTCGGCATCCTGATCGGACCGGCGGTGCTCGGGTGGGTGTCGGTCGACAAGTTCGTGGCGGGCATCGCCGCGTTCGGCCTGGCGATGCTGTTCTTCATGGCGGGCTACGAGATCGACTTCTCGGCGCTCAAGGGCCGGCCGCTCAACCGGGCGCTCACCGGATGGTCCATCACCGTGGCCCTGGGTCTGGGCGTGGGCGCGGTGCTCATGCTGAGCGGGTTCGTGGTCAGCAGCCTGCTGGTGGGTCTGGCGCTCACCACCACCGCCATCGGCACCCTCCTGCCGATGATGCGGGACCGGCAGCTGCTCGGCACCCCGTTCGGCGACCTGCTCAGCGCGGCCGGTGCCGTGGGCGAGTTCGGCCCGGTCATCGCCGTCACGCTCCTGCTCAGCGCCGGCGCCCCAGGCCATCAGGCCGTCCTGCTGCTCGGGTTCGTGGCCATCACCATGGTGGTGGGCTGGGTCGCCGTCAACCACCAGCCGGCGAGGGCCGCCGAGCTGCTCGACAAGCACATGAACTCGTCGAGCCAGCTGCCGGTCCGCGTCCTCATCCTGCTGGTCGCTGCGCTGGTCGTGCTCGCCACCCGCCTGGGTCTGGACAACCTGCTCGGCGCGTTCGCCGCCGGCATGATCGCCCGGCTCGCCATCAAGCCGGAGCACGCCAAGGTCGTCAGCTCGAAGCTCGACGCGGTGGCCTTCGGGTTCTTCGTGCCGGTGTTCTTCGTGGTCAGCGGCGTGAAGTTCGGCCTGGACGAGCTCAAGGAGCCGAGCACGCTGGTGCGGGTGCCGATCTTCCTGGCACTCCTGCTCGTCGTGCGCGGCCTGCCGGCGATGCTCGTCTACCGGGGCGTGCTGTCCACCCGGGCCCGCGCCGCGATGACGTTCCTGCAGGCCGCGGCGCTCCCGCTCCTGGTGGTCATCACCGAGATCGGTCTGGCCACCGACCGCATGCGGCCGTCCAACGCCGCGGCGCTCGTGGGCGCCGGCATGTTGTCGATCCTGATCTACCCGCTCGTCGGGTTCGGTCTGCTCGACGGGTCCGAGGAGATGCTCGAGGGCGAGCCTGCGCTGCAGCCCGATCCCGGTGCCCCGGCCGACTGGGACGGCACCGAGCCGGTCAGGCCGGAGGCGGGTCGAGAGGAATGACCAGGACCTGACGGTCCCCGGGTTCGTGCTCGGTCACGTGGCCGTCGCCGTGCGTGTCGACCACCAGGGCGACCGACCCTGCCGGCAGCACCCGCGACTCGCCGTCAGAGGTGGTGATTCGGGTCCAGCCGTCCAGGAACACCACGAACTGCCGGCGAGGTGCGCAGTGCCAGTCCGGCGACTGCTCGGCGGCCTTCACGGTAAGCACGTGCAGGCGGTCCACCGGGACCGGCTCCCCCACCCAGAGCTCAGCCACACCCGGCTCCGCCGGCGAGACCTCGAACGGCACCTCGACGTCGCGCAGGTGGGAGGTCCCGTCGTCGTCGGCGTAGATCTCGACGTAGCTCGGCACGGGCTCCTCCATGCCGCGGACCCTACCGACCATCCGGGCGTCACGGATCCTCGCGGTTGTGCAAACCTTCGCAGGTGAAACAAAAGACGCTGCTTGTCCTGGGCGCCGCGCAGTTCCTGATGGTGCTCGACACCGCCGTCATGAACGTGTCGATCAGCCAGCTGGTCGAGGACTTCGACACCACCGTCACGACCATCCAGATGGCCATCACGCTGTACGCGCTGGTCATGGCCGCACTGATGATCACGGGCGGCAAGCTGGGCGACCGGTGGGGCCGTAAGCGGGCCTTCGGGATCGGCATGGCGATCTACGCCACGGGCTCGGCGATCACCGCCGTGAGTTGGTCGGTCGGGGCCCTCATGGTGGGCTGGTCGGTGATCGAGGGCATCGGCGCCGCGCTGGTGCTCCCTGCGCTGCTGGCGCTCGTTGCCGAGAACTTCGCCGGTAAGGACCGGGCCATGGCCTACGGCGTGCTGGGCGGCATCGCCGGTGCCGGCGTGG
>CAJANQ010000442.1 GCA_903941145.1 uncultured Actinomycetes bacterium | reverse complement strand
GGCGCTCGACTCCTACGCCAAGGACGTCGGCGCCGGCGGCTGACCCGCACCGCGCACGCTGTTCCCGCAGAGGGGGTCGCTCCGGCGGCCCCCTCTGTCGCGTCCCGGCCAGGTGCCGGAGCGGCACCGGACCACTACCGGACCGGGCAGGATCTGTGCATGACGACCTGGCCGAACGAGGTGGTGCAACGGTCCGTCGACGCGCTCACCGCGCTCGCCGACCCAGAACGGGCCCCGCAGATGGCGGCCTACATGAAGGACGTCGCTCCGTTCCTCGGGGTCCCGGCCGGCCCGCGGCGCACTGCGCTGCGCGCGGCCTGGCGCGACCTGCGCGCCCCGTCCAGCGACGAGCTGGGCCAGGCCGCCACTGCGCTCGCG
This sequence comes from uncultured Actinomycetes bacterium, assembly GCA_903941145.1. Lineage (GTDB taxonomy): Bacteria > Actinomycetota > Acidimicrobiia > Acidimicrobiales > Microtrichaceae > CAJANQ01. The sequence goes on along the minus strand of CAJANQ010000442.1, from coordinate 1,819 downwards.
CACCAGCGGTACCGGGAGCTGCACTACGCCGCCCCTGACCTGCTCGACCGCTTCCTGCAGCAGGCCGACGACCAGTTCGCTCGCCGCTACCTGGCCCACCTGCTCACGACCACGCCGTGGTGGGACACGGTCGACGGACTGGTCACGGCGGCGGTGAGCCCGCTGTGCCGCCGCGACGACCTCGACGACCTGGTCGACGAGTGGTCGCGCTCCGGCGACCGGTGGCTGGTCCGCGCCGCGGTGGGCCACCAGCGGGGCTGGAAGGGCGACACCGACGTGGACCGGGTGCTCGGCCTGTGCCACGACCACTGGACGGACCGTGAGTTCTTCGTGGCCAAGGCCGTCGGCTGGGCGCTCCGCGACCTTGCGGCGCTGGACCCGGACGCAGTGGCGTCGTTCCTGGACGAGCACCCGTCGCCGAACACCGTGGCGGTCCGGGAGGCCCGCCGTGGCGTCGACCGCGCCCGGCAGGGCTGAGCCGGCTCAGACCAGGTCGAGACGGCGGGACAGGTCGCTGCGGAACCGTCCCTCGGGGTCCATCTTGTCCCGCACCCGGCGCCATTCCGACAGCCGCGGGTACATGGCGGGCACGAGCTCAGGACGCACACGGCTGTCCTTGGCCAGGTAGATGCGGCCACCGGCGGCCACGACCTGCTCGTCGAGCTCGTCGAGCAGGCGGGCCAGGTCGGGCAGGACCGGGATGTCGAGTGCCAGCGTCCAGCCCGAGGTCGGGAAGGACAGGGGGGACTCGTTGCCGGGCCCGAACCGCTTGAGCACGGCCAGGAACGACGACATCCCCGAGCCGGACAGCCGCTCCACGGTGTGGCGCACCAGCTCGGTCGCCGAGTCGGGCACGGCGTACTGCCACTGCAGGAACCCGCGGGGCCCGTAGACCCGGTTCCATGTGTCGACCATGTCGAGCGGGTGGAAGAACTTCTCGATCGACTGCAGCTCGTCCCGGCGGCGTACCGGGGCCTTGCGGTACCAGAGCTCGTTGAACGCCCGGACCGTCAGCTTGTTGAGCAGGCCGGACGGGAACAGGTCGGGCGGCGACGGCAGCTGGTGCGGCGCGTACGCGTAGGGGTCCTCGACGCCCGAGGCGAGGGCCTGCTCGCGGGTGGCGAACTGACCGCGCTGGAGGATCGAGCGGCCCATGGCGCGGCCCTGCGCGATCAGGTCGATCCATGCGACCGAGTAGTCGTAGTTGGCGTCGCCCTCGACCATGAGCGCCATGACCTCGTCGAGGTCCTTGGTGCGGTCGGTGTCGACGCTCACCAGGCTCGAGCCGATCTTGGCCATGCGGACCGTGGCGTCGACCACGGCGCCGGTGAGGCCCATGCCGCCGACGGTGGCCCAGAACTCGGCCGGCGTGTCGCCCGGGGTGAGTTCGCGAACCTCACCGGTCCCGTCGACCACCCGCATGGAGGTGACGTGGTTGCCCCACGAGCCCTTCACATGGTGGTTCTTCCCGTGGATGTCCGCGGCGATGGCCCCGCCCACCGTGACCTGCCGGGTCCCCGGGGTCACGGGGACGAAGTACCCGAACGGGACCATCCAGCGGATGAGCTCGTCGATGCTGGTGCCGGCCAGCGCCGTGACCTCGCCGGTCGCCAGGTCGATCGAGGTCAGCCCCGACCGGCTCGGGCCGTCGAGGACGTAGCCGCCGCCGTTCTGCGCGCAGTCGCCGTACCCACGACCCAGACCGCGGGCCAGGACGCCCCGACCGCCGGCCGCCATGACGACCTCACGGACCTGCTCGTCGGACGTGGCCAGCGCCACGTCGGCCTCGGTGGGCGCCGTGCGGCCCCAGCCGTAGAGC
>CAJANQ010000441.1 GCA_903941145.1 uncultured Actinomycetes bacterium | reverse complement strand
GCGAACTCACCCTGGCTGCCGGCGTTGGGCTGGAGCGACACGGCGTCGTAGCCGGTGATCCGCACCAGTGCGTCACACAGCTCGTCGACCATCTGCACGTACCCGGCGGCCTGGTCCTGGGGGACGAACGGGTGGAGGTCCGCGAACTCGGGCCAGGTCACGGGCACCATCTCGGCCGTGGCGTTGAGCTTCATGGTGCAGGAGCCCAGCGGGATCATCGAACGGTCGAGCGCCAGGTCCTTGTCGGCCAGTCGGCGCAGGTAGCGCAGCATCTCGGTCTCGGAGCGGTACCGGTGGAAGTTGGGGTGCTCCAGGAAGGGCGAGGTGCGTCGGAGTCCGGCGGGAAGGAGTGCGTCGGTGTCCAGCGCCACCGCCTCTGCCTCGAGCGCCGCAGGGTCGACGTCCACGCCGAATGCAGCGACCACGTCGGCGGCGACCTGGGGGGAGGTGGTCTCGTCGAACGAGAAGCCGACCAGGTCGGCCGTGTGGCGTCGGACGTTGATGCCGCGTGCGAGCGCTGCGGCCACGACGGCGTCGGCGCCACCGACCGTCCGCACGGCCACGGTGTCGAAGCGGGCGTCACCGACCAGCTCGAGCCCGGCACCGGCAAGCCGTGCCGCGGCCGCGGCCGTGAGCCGCTGCACCCGCTCGGCGATCGACGTCAGCCCCTCGGGGCCGTGGTACACCGCGTACGAGGCTGCCATCACCGCCAGGAGCACCTGTGCCGTGCAGATGTTGGAGGTGGCCTTCTCCCGGCGGATGTGCTGCTCGCGGGTCTGGAGGGCCAGGCGAAGGGCAGGGCGGCCGTCCCCGTCCACCGACACGCCCACGAGTCGCCCGGGGAGGGCACGCCGGAACGAGTCCTTGACCGCCATGAACCCGGCGTGGGGGCCGCCGAACCCGAACGGCACGCCGAAGCGCTGGGCCGAGCCCACCACCACGTCGGCACCCCACTCGCCCGGGGGCGTCAGCCGGGTCAGTGCCAGCAGGTCGGACGCCACGCACACCACTGCGCCGGCGGACGAGGCCGCGGCGGCCTGGGCCGACAGGTCGCGCACCGCGCCCGAGGTGCCCGGGTAGGCGAGCAGGACGCCGAAGACCTCGTGGCCCTCGAGGTCGGTGGTGGGGTCGCCGGTCAGGACCTTGATGCCGAGCGGCTCGGCCCGGGTGGCCACGACCTGCAGCACCTGCGGGTGGCAGTCGGCGTCCACGAAGAACGTGTCCGCAGCCACCTTGGACTGCCGGCGGGCGAGGGTCATGGCCTCGGCCGCCGCCGTGGCCTCGTCGAGCAGTGACGCATTGGAGATGTCGAGGCCGGTCAGGTCCGACACGAGCGTCTGGAAGTTCAGGAGCATCTCCAGGCGCCCCTGCGAGATCTCCGGCTGGTACGGCGTGTAGGCCGTGTACCAGGCCGGGTTCTCCAGGATGTTCCGCAGGACTACGAGCGGCGTGCGGGTGCCGTAGTAGCCGGCGCCGATGACCGAGGTCAGGACGGTGTTCTTGTCGGCACGCTCGCGCAGGAGCGCCAGGGCGGCGTCCTCGGTGGCAACGTGGTTGAGCCCCATGGGCGAGGTGTCCCGGATGGACTCGGGCACCACCTTCTCGACCAGGTCGTCCAGGTCGGCAAGGCCCAGGGCGTCGAGCATCGTGCGGACGTCGCTGTCGCCGGGGCCGACGTGGCGCGGTGCAAAGTCCTCGAGGGGGAGGGAGGTGCGGGGGTCGGTCATGAAGGGGCTCCGGTTCAGGAGCGGCGCGTGGCGCGCCGCAGGACGGTGGCGCCCCCCTCTGTCATGGACCTGAGAGCTTCTCCGACCGGCTGGGGCCGGGCGGATTTCTCCTTCGGTGAGCCGTGCATGCACGACTGCTCTCCAGAGCTGCCTGACCCGACCGGTACGGGACCTGAGAGATTCCGGGGCGGTTGCTCCTTCGGTGCCCTGCGACGCTGCAGAGGCTCTCCCGGCCGGGGTGCGGCTGAAGTTGTGCCGTGAGCGTACCGCGGCCGGGGACCGCCAGATTCCGCAGGCCCGTCAGGCCCGCCCTAGTCCAGAAGATCCGGCTCGACCGTGGTGATCCAGGTCCAGAGCGGGTGGAAGCTGAAGGCCCCGGCCAGCTCGCCGCCGGTCTGGCGGTGGGCCCGGGCCGCCGACTCGTGCTCGATCAGCACCGGGTCGCCGGCCGCCATCGCCATGAGCTGGGTCTGGCAGCTGCGCTCGGCGGTGATGAACCAGTAGGCCGCGGCGTCGACCGACTGCCCGACCGTCAGGAGGCCGTGGTTGCGAAGGATGACCATCTTCTTGTCCCCGATGGCCTCGGCGATTCGGTCGCCCTCGGACGTGTCGTGGACGACACCGGTGTAGTCGTCGAAGAGGGCGTGGTCCTCGTAGAACATGCACGCGTCCTGCGTGATCGGGTCGAGCATCTTCCCGAGGCTCGAGAACGTCTTGCCGTACACCGAGTGCGAGTGTGCCGCCGCCTGGACGTCAGGACGAGCGGCGTGCAGGCGGGAGTGGATGGCGAACGCCGCCCGGTTCACTGGCCAGTCACCGATCACCACTTCGCCGTCGTGGTTCACACAGATCAGGTCGGACGCACGGATCTGCTTGAAGCTCATGCCGAACGGGTTCACCCAGAACCTGTCGGAGTGCTCGGGGTCGCGGGCGGTGATGTGGCCGGCAATGCCCTCGTCGAACCCGAACCGGCCGAACAGCCGGAACGCCGCTGCCATGCGCTGCTTGACGGCAGTGCGCTCCTCGGCAGGACTGTCGTACTCGGGGAGGGTGAACGGCTGTGGACGCGGGGAGGTGGTCACAGTGGTGGATCCTTCTCGTCGTGGTCTCTGTCGGGCCGGATCGGCGGGACGGGCTCACCCTTCGCCAGCGGTCGGGCGGACGGCGGGGTCGCGAGCGGGTCGAGCCCCGCGTCGGCGAACGACCTCGGGTCCTCGAGCGGCTCGACGTGGGTGACAACGTGCAGGTACGGCACGGAGTCGCGCAGCTCCTGCTCGACCGTCTCGACCAGGTCGTGCGACTGCTGGACGGACCACCGTCCTGGCACCAGCACATGGACCGACATGAACGAGCGCCGACCGCTCTGGCGCGTCAGTACCTCGTGGAACTGCACCTCGGCGCAGGTGTGGGAGTCCAGTACCGCCATGACCTTCTCCAGGTCGCCAGGCTCGAGCGCCTGGTCCATGAGGCCGAGGGCAGAGCGACGGATCAG
>CAJANQ010000440.1 GCA_903941145.1 uncultured Actinomycetes bacterium | reverse complement strand
GCGAGCCCGCGCGCGTAGTCGGCCACCGGGAGGGGTCGCTGGTCGAGCCCCTTGTAGGCCGCACGGTTGGCGACCACGACGACGTCGGGCCGGAGCCGGACGAGCTCGTCGACCGCGGCGGCCCGCCACGTCTCGCACTCCCGGTAGCGGCGTGCGAGACGAGAGTTCCAGTTGACGACGTCCACCGACGGGCAGCCGCTCTTGGTGACCGGCACGACCTTCCAGCCCTGGGCGCGCCCTTCCGCCTCCAGGGCGGGGACCCACTGCGCCGCGTGGGAGTCGCCGAACACCGCGACCGTGCGCGGGGCCGTCCGGTCGCCAAGGGTGCAGGGCTGCAGCGGTGCCGGCGCGGTCGCGTTCAGCCCCGCGTTGCAGCCCCCTGCGTAGTTGGCCGGCAGGTCCTCGCCGGCGCGTTCCGCCGTGGGCGTGAGGTTGGCGGGCAGGGCGGCCTCCCCTGCCCGGTCGAGGCCGTCGACGCGCACCCCCTCCGGCACGGCGTCGGGGTCGAGCTGGTCCAGGGTGTCGTGGGCGGGGGTGGTCGAGGCCGAGGCGGCGGCACCGCTCGCGTCGGCCTGTGCGGTGGCCGACAGTCCGACCGGCACCAGCACGGCCACCGCGGTCAGTGCGATGCCGAGCAGTCCGGCCCGCATCGGCCGCGCGGACAGCCAGGTCCCCTTGCGCAGCGGCTGTTCGACGAACCGGTACGCAGCCACTGCCACGACGGACGCCGCGACGACGACCCCCAGGTTCTCCCAGTCGCTCAGCGTGCGCCCGAGTGCGACCGGTACCAGCACCAGTGGCGGCCAGTGCCAGAGGTAGAGCGAGTACGAGCGGTTGCCGACCCACTGGAACGGCCGTCGGTCCAGCACGAGTGCCGGCCCGAGCGGCGCACCGCCGGCGAGCAGGACCGCGGTGGTGCCGAGGACCGGGAGCAACGCCCACGGCGCCGGGAACGGTGTGCTGGCGTCCATCACGACGACGGACGTGACCACTGCAACGACGCCGCCCCAGCCGAGCGCGGCGCGGGCACGTGGCGCCCGGTCGCGCACCCTGGCCCAGGCCAGGGCGGCCACGGCGCCGACCGCGAACTCCCAGACGCGCGTCGGGAGCGAGAAGAACGCCCACGGCTGTGACGACTCCGTGAGTACGAGTGCTGCCGCGAACGATGCCGCGCCGACCGCGGCGACCCCGGCCACGGCACGCCGCACCCGGAGGAGCCCGCTGCCCAGCAGGAGCACGACGAACAGCGGCCACAACAGGTAGAACTGCTCCTCGACCGAGAGCGACCAGTAGTGCAGGACCGGGGACTCCGCGACCTGCGCGCCGAGGTAGTCGGCCCCTTCGACCGCAAAGCGGTAGTTCACGGCGTACGCGCCGGCTGCGGCGGCGTCGCCGGCCGCCGACCGGAACTCGAGCGGGTAGAGCACCAGGCGCGCCGCGACGGTGGTGAGGACCAGCACGAGCACGGACGCCGGCAGGAGCCGCCGGGCCCGCCGCGCGTAGAACTGTCGGAACGCCACCCCGCCGGTGCGGGTGCGCTCTGCGAGCAGCAGCCCGGTCATGAGGAACCCGGACAGCGCGAAGAAGACGTCGACGCCGACGTAGCCGCCGGCGGCGATCGGGAAACGGCAGTGGTAGAGCAGGACGACGACGACGGCAATGGCGCGCAGACCCTCGATGTCCTTGCGGTGTCCGTCGACCATTACGCCCCTCCGTGGCTGCCCGGTCGGGCAGTTCGCCATCGGGCTCGCAGAGTCTCGCGCCGCGGGGGCGGCGACCCGGTTGACCGGGGCCGGGACGGCTGGAAGTCTGCGCCCGACGGCGCCACTGCCGTCGCCGGGCGGGGGCCCGGTCCTCCTGGAGGTTCGCCATGGTCAAGCTGTTCGCCGTGCTCCGCCGGAACCCGTCCATGACCCACGAGGAGTTCGTGGACCACTGGCGCAACCATCACGGTCCGCTGATCGCGGGGACGCCCGAGCTGGCGCGACACATCGTCCGCTACGAGCAGCACCCCCGGCACCGTCCTGACCCGCTCAGCGGCACCGAGGGCGTGGACGGGATCGCAGAGCAGTGGTTCAACTCCATCGACGACTTCGTGGGGTTCATCTCCGAGCCCGGGTACGCCGAGCTGGTCGCCCCCGACGAGCAGCGCTTCCTCGACATGTCCAAGGTGGAGTTCGTGATCACCGAGGAGCCGAACGTGGTCATCGCCGGACCCGAGGGCACCGCAGGCTGATGTCGGGGGTCGGTGGTCACGACGGACTCGACGGCCTGGGTGTCGTCGTCACCGGCGGCGGCTCGGGCATCGGCGCGGCCGTGTGCCGCCAGCTGGCCGAGGCAGGGGCGCGTGTCGGCGTGCTCGACCGCCGGGCCGAGACGGCGCACGCCGTGGCCGACGAGGTGGGTGGACTCGCCCTGGTCGCCGACGTGGGGGACACCGCCGCGCTGGAGTCGGCGCTCACCGCCGCGGACGCAGGGCTCGGCGGACTTCGTGGCCTCGTGAACAACGCCGGGATCGGGAACCTCAAGCGGTTCGAGTCGTACACCGACCGCGACATCGACCTGATCTGGAAGGTCAACGTGACCGGCGTCTACGCCGGCATCCGGGCCGTGGCGCCGCTCATCCGGGCGGCCGGCGGCGGTGCGGTGGTCAACGTCGCCAGCGTGTCCGGGGTGCGGCCGACCCGGGGGGAGGCGCCGTACTCGGCCGCCAAGGCCGCGGTCGTGGCGCTCACCCAGGCCGCTGCGCTCGAGCTGGGTCCGGAGCTGCGGGTCAACTGCGTGTCGCCCGGGTTCGTCCGGACCCCGCTCAACGAGATGCTCGCCGCCGACGACGCGATGCGCCACGGGATCGAGGCGCGCACGCCGCTGGGCCGGGTCGGTACCGCCGAGGACGTCGCCGACCTGGTCGTGTTCCTGCTGGGCCAGCGCGCCGCCTACCTGACCGGCCAGAACGTGGTCCTCGACGGCGGGTCGGTGCTGACCTCCGGACAGATGGACCCGGTGCTCGGCCCGCTGCTCGACCAGTTCGGCGGCCCGCCCCCGGCCTGAGGGGTCCGGACCGGTTCGTGGGGTCCGCCTCGGCCGCCCAGGGCCCGTCGGCCCATGCCGACCACCGGAGGGCTAGGTGGATCCACCCGGCCTATCGACACGGCGCCGCCAGAAGTGGCACTCTCGTCCCGTGACCAAGTTCCTCCGCAACCCGTCGCTCCGGGACCACAGGGGACAGGTGCCGCTCGTCGCGGTGCCGTTCTCGCTCGTCTCGGACCGGCGCACCCAGGTGCGCCTGACGATCGGGTTCGCCATGGTGGCGCTGAACCTGTTCGACCTGGTGCTCACCAAGATCGTGCTGGCGAACGGCGGGGTCGAGACGAACCCCTTCATGCAGGGGATCGTGGGCAGCCAGGCCGCCCCGTGGGCGCTGAAGGCCCTGGTGCCCGCCGTCGCAACGGCCATGCTGCTGTTCACCCCGGTGACGTCACGTCGCGGCGAGCGGCTCTCCGCTGCAGTGGTGGGCCTCTACTCGGCGATCGTGCTCTGGAACACGGTGCTGCTGGCCTACATCTGGATGGGCCGCTGAACCGTCCTGCTGGGCCCGGCTCCGCCGCCCAGTGTGAAAAGTGGAACAGGTTCTAGTTTCGCGTGGCTGTTGCGGCGCATGAGGGGTACCCTCGGCCCATGACTTCCGAGGCTGCACCCTCCACCGACACCGCCGACGTCCCGATGATCGTCTCGGTCGACGACCACGTCATCGAGCCGCCCGACGTCTGGCAGTCCCGTCTGCCCAAGAAGTACCTCGACGTCGGCCCCAAGTCGTTCCGCCAGAAGGGCAACATGAACTTCGTCGGCGGCGTCTTCTCGTTCGAGCAGGACGACGACGGCGAGGAGGGCGACTGGTGGTCGTTCGAGGACGGCGCCTTCCCGCTCACCCGGCTCGAGGCCGCCGTCGGGTTCGACCGTGACGACGTGCAGGTCGTGCCGATCACCTACGAAGGCATGCGCAAGGGCTGCTGGGACCGCGACGCCCGCCTGGAGGACATGGACCTGAACTGGACGGAGGCGTCGACCGCGTTCCCGTCGAGCTTCGTGCGGTTCTGCGGACAGCGCTTCTACGAGGCGCAGGACAAGGAGCTCGCCGACCTCTGTGTGAAGGCCTACAACGACTGGCAGGTCGAGGAGTGGTGCGCCGGGACCAACGGCCGCCTCTTCCCGATGATCATCGTGCAGCTCTGGGACCCGCAGCTGGCCGCGGCCGAGGTGCGCCGCAACGCCGAGCGTGGCTGTCGCGCCATGACGTTCTCGGAGATCCCGCCCTACCTGGGGCTGCCCTCCATCCACGACGAGGGCGGCTACTGGGACCCGCTGTTCCAAGCCTGCGCCGAGACCGGCACGATCGTGAACATGCACATCGGTTCGTCGTCGAAGATGCCGTCGACCTCGGCCGACGCGCCGGCCGCCGTGGGCTCCACGCTGACGTTCAACAACGCCATGGCGTCGATGACCGACTTCCTGTTCTCCGGCGTCCTGCACCGGTTCCCGAACCTGAAGCTGGCCTACTCCGAGGGTCAGATCGGCTGGATCCCCTACATCCTCGAGCGCGCCGACACGGTGTGGGAGGAGAACCGGGGCTGGGGCGGCATCGGCGACAAGGTGCCCGAGCCGCCGTCGACCTACTACTTCCGGCAGATCTTCGGCTGCTTCTTCGCCGACGACTACGGCCTGCACAACCTGGACCGCATCGGCGTGGACAACGTGTGCTTCGAGACGGACTACCCGCACTCGGACTCCACCTGGCCGCACTCCAAGGAGATCG
>CAJANQ010000439.1 GCA_903941145.1 uncultured Actinomycetes bacterium | reverse complement strand
CCGCCGCGGCGACCGGGGCCCGGGCGACCCGGGACGGAGATTCCACCGTACCGGCCGTCGCGACCGGATCGGCGGTTCGACGGCCGGGGTCAGAGCAGCGAGCGGGCGTGGTCGCAGTCGCGCCGCAGCTGGTCGGCGAGCGCCTCGACCGAGTCGAACTGCTGGTCGCCCCGCAGCCGGTGGGTGAACCGCACCCCGACGTGCTCGCCGTAGAGGTCGCCGGCGAAGTCGAGGACGTGCACCTCGAGGACCGTCATGGCCTGCTCGTCGTAGAAGGTCGGACGGTGCCCGACGTAGATCGCAGCGGGCAGGACCTCGGCCGCACCTGCCGGGTCGCGCACCAGGTGTCCGGCGTAGATGCCGTCGGCCGGCATCAGGAGCTCGTCCGGCACGGCGACGTTGGCGGTCGGGAACCCGATGGTGCGGCCGCGCTGATCGCCCTGGGCGACGGGGCCCCGCATCTCGTGCGGACGGCCGAGCATCGCGTTGGCGTCGTCGAGCCGGCCCTCGTGCAGAGCACGGCGGATGGCGGTCGACGAGACCTGCTCGTCGTCGCGTGCAGGGTGGCCGTCGGGCGCCACGAGCGTCAGACCGCGCACCTCGAACCCGTGCTCGCGACCCATGTCCTCCAACAGCTCGACGTCGCCCAGACGGCGATGGCCGAAGTGGAAGTCCTCCCCCACCACGACCACCTTCGTGTTGAGGAAGTCCACGAGCACGGACCGCACAAAGTCCTCGGCCGACTCGTTGGCGCGCGCCTCGTCGAACCCGATCACGACCGTGTCGTCGACCCCGGTGGTGGCCAGCAGCTCGAGCTTCTGGTCCAGGTCGGTCAGCAGCCGCGGCGCGGAGTCTGGCCGGACCACCGACGCCGGGTGACGGTCGAAGGTGACCACGACCGAGCGGTGGCCGCCGGCGCGGGCGAGGTCGGCGACCTGCCCGATGACGGTGCGGTGGCCAAGGTGGACGCCGTCATAGGCGCCGATCGTGACGACGGACCCGGCAGCCGGGTGGTGGGCGACGCTGGCGTCGCGGAGGACCTGCACGGCGGGGAGGCTACGGCTACTGCGCCGCGAGCACGAACGAGGGCTTGGCGGTCGTCCCCCGGTGTGCGGCATAGACGGCGAGCACCTCGCCCGCTGCGTCGAGCACCGCCCACGGCCCCTCCGAGCCCGGCCCCTCGGAGGGGGCGCCGAGGTCCGAGCGCTCGAGCACCTGGCCGACAGCCACCCGCCGGGCGACCGCCTCGTCGACGGTGACCTGCGGGAGGTGCCGAACACCGGCCGACGCCGGCAGCACGACGAGCTCCTCGTGCGGTGTGGCCTCGTCCAGCAGGAACGGGCCGACCCGAGTACGGCGGAGTGCCGTCAGGTGGGCACCGCCACCCAGGGCGCGGCCCAGGTCGGCGGCCAGCACCCGGACGTAGGTCCCGGACGAGCACGTGACGGTGGCGTCCCAGACCATGGGGTCGTCGGTGGGCCGGACGTCGAACTGGCTGACCACGACCGGGCGGGGCTTCCGCTCGACCTCCTTGCCCTCGCGGGCCAGCTGGTGGAGGCGCTTGCCGTCGACCTTGATCGCCGAGACCATCGGCGGGACCTGCTCGAGCGGGCCGGTCAGGGTGGCGGCAGCTGCCGCCACCTGCTCGACAGTGGGCACCGCCATGTCGTGGCGGACCGTGATCTCACCGTCGGCGTCGAGCGAGTCGGTCTCGATGCCGAGCGTGACCTGTGCCTCGTACGTCTTGTCGACGCCCGTGATGAACGTGAGCAGCCGGGTGGCCCGGCCGACGCCGAGCACGAGCACACCGGTGGCCATCGGGTCGAGGGTCCCGGCGTGGCCGACCTTCTTGGTGCCGAGCAGCCGACGGGCGCGGCCCACGACGTCGTGGCTGGTCCAGCCCGTTGGCTTGTCGACGATGCAGATCCCGGTCGGTGCGGCAGGGGCTGCCGCGTCGTTCGTCATCTGCCGGGTCAGGCGTCGGCGTCGGGCCCGGTGGCCGCGCCGTCCGCGACCTCGGACTCGGTCTCGGACTCGGTCTCGGACTCGGGCTCGGCCGACTCCGGGAGGGTCCGCAGGATCTCCTCGATGCGCAGGGCCCCGGTCAGCACCTCGTCCGGCCGGAACTCGATCTGCGGGGTGCGACGCGCCCGGACCTGCTTGTTGACGACCTGCTGGATGGGCCAGCGCAGCTCGTCGAGCGCCTCGCTGACCTCGTCGAGCTGGCCCTCCTCCTCGGCGCCCAGGGCCGAGAACCACACGACGCCGCGCTCGAGCGAGGCGTCGACGTCGCAGGCGGTGATGGTCACCAGCTCGAGACGCTCGTCGCCGATGCGCTCGAGCTCGGAGGCGACGATCTCGCGGACCAGCTCGCCGACACGGTCGGTGCGCTGGAAACCACGAGGGGCGGAGGGACGGCGACGGGCCATGTGCCATTGGTACCACCTGCGCAGCCGCGCCTACGACCGCGTTCGCCCCTGAGAGCGCACCGGGGCGACGTCGGCACCCTCCGTGGAGGGCGGACCGTCCTCCGGCAGACTGTCGCCGTGGGTTTCACGATGTCGGGGCCGGGCGCTGACGCGCAGCCGGCGACGCACCGACGGCACCGCCGCCCGGAGCACCGGGCTGTCGTCGTGGGCATCGTCGCGGCTGCGGCCGTGGCCGCCGCCGTCCTGAGCAGTGCGGCGCCCACTGGCTGGACGCCGGTCGACGTCGTGTACCGGGCCGTGTTTGCCGGGGTCGTGACCATGGCCTCGGTGCGGGCCCGCCGCTGGACGCTCATCTGGGCCGCCGCCCTGGCATCGGCCGCGGCAGGCGGCTGGGTCGCCGTCCCGGCCGGGGCGGCCCTGGCGGGCGGGATCGCGCTGCAGGTCCTGCACCGTCGTGACCGCTGGGCCCGGGCTGCGGTCGGGGGGACCGCAGCCGTGTGCCTGCTGATGCTCGAGTGGCCACCGTTCGCGCTGGGCAGCGCGCTGGTCGCTGCTGTCGCCGTTGCTCCTGTCCTGGCCACCGGCTACCTGCGCATGCACCACCGGAACCGCCCGTACGTGTGGGCGGGCCTTGGCGCCGCGGTCCTCCTGCTCGTGCTCGGGCTGGTGACCACAGGGCTCTTCGCTGCCACGGCCGCCCCGGCAGTGGCGTCCGGAGTCCGGAACGCAGCCGACGCCGTGGAGGGGCTCGGCAACGACACCGCCGGGTCCACGCAGCAACAGTTCGCCCAGGCCGCCGACGACTTCGCCAGGGCCGGACAGGTCGGGGACGCCTGGTGGCTGGCCCCGGCCCGGGCCGTGCCGGTGCTTGCCCAGCACGTGCAGCTGGGCCGTGACGCCACGACGTCCGGCCAGGAGCTCGGCACCGTTGCCGCCGACGTGTCGACGCAGGTGACCGACGAACGGCTCCGCCGCCCCGAGGGCGGCATCGACCTGGTCCGTCTGGCCGCGCTGCAGGCGCCGGCCGAGCAGGCCCGGGACAGCCTGGACACGGTCGTGGGCCGGCTCGAGCTGGGACGGTCGCCGTGGATCTTGGGCCCGGTGTCGGCGAAGGTCGACGAGGTCGCCGACAAGGTCGGGTCGGCCCGCGACTCTGCCGACCTCGCAGCCGTTGCGGCCCAACGGGCGCCGGCGATGCTCGGCGCCGACGGCGAGCGCAGGTACATCGTCCTGCTGGGGAACCCCGCAGAGCTGCGCGACGTCGGCGGGCACATCGGCAACTGGGCCGAGGTGGTGGTGTCCAACGGCACCATCGACGTTCGCCGGGTCGGCCAGCCCTACGACCTCTACACGCCCAACACGGTCCCCCACCCCAACCTGACGCCGGGGGCCTACCCGCAGTCGCTCGTCGAGCTCCGGCCCGACCTGTACCCCCAGAACTGGGGCGGCTCCCCCGACCTGCCGACCGTGGCCCGGCTGGTGGCCGAGATCTGGCCGCAGGTCAACGGCGGGGCGAAGGTCGACGGCGTGGCCTACGCCGACCCCACTGCGTTCGCCGCGCTGCTGGAGCTCACGGGGCCGGTCACCGTCCCCGGCACGAGCACCCGGCTCGCTGCTGACAACGCGGTGGAGTACCTGACCAGGACCCAGTTCGCCGAGATCCGACAGACCGGCGACGACGGGGACCCGCTGGGCGAGGTCATCCGCTCCTCGCTGACCAACTTCACGTCCTCCCAGCTGCCCAGCCCAGGGAGCCTGGGAGAGGTGTTCGGGCCGGTGGTGGCCGGCGGCCACCTGCAGCTGGCCACGCTGCACCCCGAGGACGACGACCTCCTCGCCAGGACGCTGCTGCTCGGCGAGGTCGAGCGCCCGGGCGCGGGCGACCTGCTCGCAGTGGTGAGCCGCAACGTGAACCCGTCCAAGATCGACGCCTACCTGCAGCGCACGGTCGACTACGACGTGGCGTGGAACGTGGCGACCGGCGAGACCCGCGGGGTACTCACCGTCAAGCTCTCCAACACTGCGCCGGCCGACGGCCTCCCGGACGTCGTGCTGAACGGGCCCGAGGGCACGCCCAACGGCACCAACCGGACCCAGCTGTGCGTCCTCAGCCCGCTCAAGGTCCGCAGCGCCTACCTCGACGGGGAACGCACCGGCGTCGGCACGCTCCCTGAGCTTCGGGGCGTGGACCGCCACTGCCTGTTCGTCGACCTGGCGGCCGGCTCGACCCGCACGGTCAAGTTCAACCTCCTGGGCGACCTGGGCGCCGGCGTGCCCTACCTCCTCCAGTGGGTCGGCCAGTCGACGGTCGGGCCCGACTCGGCGCGGCTCAGCGTCCAGGCCGACCGGACCTCTGTCGACGGCGGCAAGGCACGGGTGTCGATCCCCCTCGACCCGGCCGAGGACGAGCTGGTCACGGTCACTCCCGACGTCCTCGGAGCGGCAGGTAGGGGCTAGACCCCAATTCGGTCACGGAGCGCGGTCGGTCCGCCACGACCGGGGCGTTTTTCCTGCAAACCGCCGGAAGAATGCTGGACAACCGGCAGGCTCTGTTGGAACATGATGACCACTGCACGCAGTAGACGGGGAGTGCTGGACGGCACCCCTGTGAACATCTCGGGGGATAACCGGTGAACCAGACCACGCGTCGAGCAACCAAGAAGCAGTCACTACTGGCACTGACGGTTGCGGCCGTCGGCATGGT
>CAJANQ010000438.1 GCA_903941145.1 uncultured Actinomycetes bacterium | reverse complement strand
CGGGTGGTCGCCGAGCTGCAGGCCGACGCCAACAGCTCCCGCTGAGGACCTACCAGTCCTCGTCCTCTTCCTCGGGGTACTCCCAGGACTCGTCGTCCTCGTCGAGCTCGTCGTCAGCCTCGTCGACGCGCTCGGGCTCGTCCGCGGGAAGCAGCGGCTCACCACCGAGGTCGGTGAAGAGTGCATCGATGTCGAGATCCGGCCCGCGCTTGAGGGCACGAGCTTCTTCGTAGCGGCGGTGCCGACCCTTCTTCACGGCGGACTCCCGTAGACAGAAACGTTGCGCAAGTGTAGCGCGACCGGATTCTTGGTCCGATTTGGGGCTCACCGCGATACCTCCCCCCGTACACGCCCCACCCGACCTAGGGTCCGGGTGTGAGCCTCCCCGTCCTTGCCCTGCTCGGCCTGCTGGCCGCCTTGGCCGGGTCGTTGGGCGGGATCGGCGGCGCCACGCTGCTGGTCCCCGCGCTGCTCGTCGCCGGCATGGAGCCCACCGTGGCGGCCCCGATCGGCCTGATGGTGGTGGGTGCGGGGTCGTTGGCCTCGGGGGCCCGGCAGCTCAACGAAGGGCTGGTGCACCACCGGATCGGGCTGACGGTCGAGCTCGCCGCCTCGGTCGGCGTGGTCGGCGGGGCGCTCGCGTCCACGCAGGTGCCCGAGCAGCTGCTGGCGTTCGTCCTGGCCGGCGCGGCGCTCGTCGGCGCAGTGGCGGCCTTCGCCCGCAAAGGGATGCGCAACCTGCCCCAGGCCGCGTTCGGCGAAGAGGCGGTCACGGGCGAGTGGCCCGGCACGTTGGGCGGCCAGTACCGACTGGGCGACCAGGTCGTGCCGTACCAGGCCCGGCGGGTGCCGCTCGGCATGGTGCTCTGTCTCGGGGCCGGGGTCGTGGCCGGGCTGTCCGGCGTCGGCGGCGGGTTCTTGAAGACCCCCGCCATGAGCGAGGTCATGCACGTCCCGGCCAAGGTTGCCGCCGCCACCACCACCTTCACCCTCGGGCTCACCGCCGCGACAGGTCTGCTGGTCTACGCGGGCCAGGGCCGGCTCGAGCTCCGTGAGGGCGCAGCCGCCGTGCTCGGGGCACTAGCCGGCGGCCTGCTCGGCGCCCGCCTCCAGTCCTCCATCAGCCCGGTCACGGCCCGTCGGCTCACCGGGGCGCTACTGCTCGTCGTCGCAGCGGTCGTCGCCACACGGGCGGTCCTCGCATGACGGCGCCGACCCCAGCCGGGACACCGCCGCCCGACCCTCGAGCCGGCCGGTTCGACCAGGTCGTGCGCGGCCTGCAGGTGTCCGTGCTCGTCGTAGCGGTCGCCGCAGTCCTCGGGGACGTCCTCCACGGTCCGGCAGGCCGAGCGGCGGGGTGGGTGCTGCTGGCGACTCTCGTGGCGGTGCCGGTCCTGCGGGTGCTCTGGTTCGTGGTCCGGTGGTTCCGCAGGGGCGACCCGAAGTTCGCGTTCGTCGGACTCGGGGTGCTCGCCGTGATGGTTGCAGGGGTCGTGCTCAGCCGCTGAGCACGACGGCACGACTACTGCTGGCGGTCCTCGAGCACGAGGCCACGGGAACGGTCGAACGCCAGAGTGGCTTCGCCCTCGACGAGCCGACGGATCGGCTCGCCGACCAGCTCGGCGCGCCAGCCCTCGGTGAGGCGGGCGCCGGGCGTGCCCCGGAGCAGGTCCTCGAGGTCGGAACGGGTGGCCAGTAGCGACGTCTCCAGCTCCAGGTCCCGAGAGAGCTGGGAGACCCACGCGGACACCAGGGGCACCGCAGGACGTAGCTCGGCCGGCATCTCCGGCAGGTTGTTCGACGGAGGTCGCGTCGGTCGGCTGCCCTTCGCCCCCGCCACGACGGCCAGGATCTCCTCGGCCACCTGCGGCTTGATGCTGCGGGCGTCGACGCCGCGCAGGCCCTTGAAGTCGTCGGTGGTCGACGGAGCGGCGGCGGCGATGGAGACCACGGCGAGGTCGCTCAGGACGAACCGGGGCGTGAGGTCGAGGTCCACGGCCCGCATCTCGCGCCATCCGGCCAACGCCTGGGCCACGGCGAGCGACGAGCCCTTGAGGTGGCGGACCTCCTTGATGCGGCGCCACGCCTCCTCAGGACGACGTGGGCCACGGAGCTCGGTCCGCATCTCCTCGCAGGCGTCGGCCACCCACTGGCTCCGGCCCCGCTGTTCGGCACGGGCCCCCAGCCGGTCGTGGAGCTCGAGCAGGTAGGTGACGTCCGAGGCGGCATAGGTCAGCTGGGCCTCGCCGAGCGGTCGCTTCATCCAGTCGGTGAGCCGGTCTGCCTTCGGCAGCTCGACGCCGAGCTCGCGCTCGAGCAGGTTCGACAGCGACGGAGTCGTGTACCCGAGGAACCCCGCCAGCAGCTGGGTGTCGACCAGATGGGACGGGACGGTGCCGCAGACCCGCTCCATGACCTCGAGGTCCTGTCGGGCCGCGTGCATGACCGCCGTGCCGGGTCCGTTCAGCAGGTCGGCGAGCGGCCGGAGGTCCACCGCGAGGGCGTCCACCAGGACCACCCCGTCGACGTCGGCGAACTGCAGGACCGCCACCTGAGGGAAGTAGGTCCGCTCCCGGTGGAACTCTGTGTCCACCGCGTACCGGTCACGGCCGGCCAGTCGCTCGAGGAGCGCGGCGAGCCTGTCGTTGTCGGTGACCAGTTCGTAGGTCAACGCGTCAGCCCGGCTCAGAGCCGGTGGCGACGTCGTGTCCAGAGTCCACCCAGTCCATGGTGCCACCGGCCACGTTGGCGGCGTCGAGGCCCGCAGCGACAAGGATCTCGACCGCCTTGGCGCTCCGGGCGCCGCTGCGGCAGATGACGTAGACGACGTCGCCCTGGGGCACGTCGGCAAGCCGGTCCGGCAGCTCGGGGAGCGGCACGAGCACCGCGCCCGGCACATGGGCCTCCTCGTACTCGTCGGGCATGCGCACGTCGAGCAACGGGACGGCTCCAGCGGTCAGTAGGCCGGCAAGGGCCGTGACGTCGATCTCGGGCTTCTCCATCCGGAGGACACTACTCCCGGGCCCCTGACCGACTGCGCCAACGCACGACGTCCTCAGGGGTGTCGAGGTCCAGCAGCGACCGGCTGTCGCCGAGGTCCACCCTGACCACCTCGCCGTAGCCCTCGCGGAGCGACCTGGCACCAGCCGCGAACCGGTCCACGACGAGTGCGGCGACGGCGCCGGGGACCATCGCGACGGCCCACTGCTCCCGACCCTCGGCGACCGGGACCACCACCCGGCCGTCGTCGAGCGCGGCGCCGGCCGCCCAGAGTGCGGAGAGGAGCTCCGGGTCGAGGTCCGGCAGGTCGCATGCCACCACCACGAGGGTCGACCCTCGGGCTGCGCCAACGGCCGTGGCCACGCCGCCGAGCGGGCCCTGGCCCGGGTGCTGGTCGTCCACGTGACGGTCGCCGAACCCGGCCAGCGCGGGCGCGTCGCCGCCGACCGTCATCACGATGCCCACACCGAACTCCCGGAGCGCGTCCGCGGTCCGCCGGGCCATCGCGACGCCGGCGAGCTCGAGCGTCGCCTTGTCCGGCCCCATCCGCTGCGACGCACCGCCGCACAGGACGACCCCGACGGCGTCGGAGGGGGTCACGTCAGTCGACCACTCCGCCGTAGACGTGGGTCCTGCCGTCCCCGCTGCCGTGGTCCGCGACCGCAGCAGACAGGTCCGCCACGAAGTCGGCAGCCACGACGTCGTGGCCGGGCGAGAGCATCAGGTGCAGCCCGCCGTTCTGGCGGTCGAGGTTCCAGCCGCGTGCGTCCATGACGTCGCAGATGCCGTCCATGTCGACCGTGACCTCCGAGTCCGGGTCGGGGCCGAACTCGAAGACCGACATCTCCGGGTCGGACGTGACCCGGACCCCTTCGATGCCGTCGATGCCGGAGCGGAAGGCGTCGGTGGCCGCTGCCACCCGCCGGGCGAGCCGTTCGTAGCCCTCGTGACCCAGGTGCGTCATGGTCGCCCAGGCCGCGGCGATCGGCGAGCCGGGCCGGGTACCTGCGGACGACGCAGAGGCGTAGAGGCCGCCCGGCCAGGAGTCGTACATGAAGACCTGCCGCTGGTAGAGCTCGGGGTCCCGGTACATGACGGTCGAGACGCCCTTGAAGCAGTAGCCGTACTTGTGCACGTCGGCCGACATGGAGGTGACGCCCTCCACCCGGAAGTCCCACGGCGGGACCTCGCGGCCGATGCGCTCCCAGAAGGGGAGCAAGTACCCGCCAAGGCACGCGTCGACGTGGCAGAGGGTCCCGGCGCCGGCGGCGACCGCAGCGATCTCGGGGACGGGGTCGATCACCCCGTACGGGTAGCAGGGGGCACTCACCACGACGAGGGCGACGTCCGGCCCGATGGCCGCGGCGTAGTGGGCGGGGACCGCACGGCCGTCGTCGCCCACCTCGAGGATCTCGAGCTGCACGTCGAGGTACTTGCAGGCCTTGGCGAACGCCGGGTGGGCCGTGCGCGACGCCAGCAGGCGGGGCTGCATGACGCCCCGCGCCCGGGCCTCGTCACGGGCCGTCTGGACTGCCAGGAAGATCGACTCGGTCCCGCCCGACGACAGCGACGCGGCGCCGGCCCCGAACAGGTCACAGGCCATCGAGATGATCTCGCCCTCCATCCGGAGCAGCGTCCGGTAGCGGAACGGGTTGAGCGCGTTCTCGTGGAGGAACATGTCCGCCACCTCGTGCTGCAGCGCCTCGAGCTCGGGGTCGTCCGGGTGGTACACGAGGCTGAACGCCTTGCCGCCCCGCCAGTCGAGGTCGTGGTCCCGCTCCTCGGAGAGGGCCGCCATCATCTGGGAGCGCGGGGTCCCCTGCTCCGGGAACACAGTTCCGCCGGCCATGTCAGGACACCCCCGGCAGCACGAGGTCGGAGCCGGACCATGCCGGGTCCAGCTGACGGAGGAAGAGCTCGCACCGCTCCGCCTCGTCGTCCTCGCCGATCTCGGCGGCACTGGCCCGGAGCCCGTCGAGCGCCCGGAGGAACCCCCGGTTGGTCGGGTGGTCCCACCGCACGTAGCCGCTCCCCCGCCAGCCCGAGCCGCGCAGCCGGTCCAGACCACGGTGGTAGCCGACCCGGAACGCGGCGTACCGCTCCATCGGGTCACGGCCGAGCTCGCCCAGGCGGGCCCAGCCGTCGAGGAAGCGCGGCGCACCGGCGACGACCGCTGCCACTGCGGCCCGCCGCTCTTCGTCGGGAAGGTCGAGCGCGGCATCGAGGGCCAGCAGCAGGTCGGTCGGCTCGGGGTCGAGGACGGTCTCGGGCGGACCGCTCGGGGTCAGATGGACTGGGGCGTCGGACATGCGACGAGCGTAGTCAGTCCACCCCGTCCCCAAAGGCGCCGTCCTCGCCGGTGATCACCGCGCCTGCGGTCCCCTCGACCGCCTCCTGCGCCACCTGGCGCCGCCGCCGGGTGCGTGCGTTGACCACCAGCCGCTGGAGCGGCTCGAGCCGATCGGCCGGACGACGCCGCGCCGACGCAGCAACCGCCCGCTCGGCCAGGAACGCAGCGGTGAGCGAATAGCCCTGCGCCACCAGCTCAGGGGTCTGCGAGAAGTCGTCGTAGCGGATGTCCGGCCGAACCCCCGTCGGGAGCACGACGGCCTCGACCCCGGCCGGCAGGTTGGCCAGGTCGCGGGCGAACCGGTGGTTGCGGGCGATCCAGTACGCCAGCAGCGCGGCGTCGAGCGGACGCCTGATCTCGACGTCGGGACGACCGTGCGGGCCCACGTGGAGGACGTAGATCGTCGAGCATCCGAGCTCGACGGCCCGGCCGATCGGCACGTTGTCGACCACGCCGCCGTCGATGAACCGACGGCCGCCGATCGTCACCGGTGGGTAGACGGCGGGCAGCGCGGCGGACGCCAGCACGGCCGGCAGCAGCTCCCCCTCCGAGAACCAGGTCCCCGTGGCGGAGTCGACGTCGGTGGCGACGCACTGGAACGGGAGCGTCAGGTCCTCGAAGGTGCGGTACCCACCGAGGATCTCGGTCACGTTCTGGCGGAGGCCGTCGCTCGAGTGGATCGACTCGCCCTTGCGCACCAGGTTGACCGCCGGCGGAATGCGGGACGCCGGCATGATCGTGAACGAGGTCGTGGTCCGCCAGTGGTCCTCGAGCCGCCGCACGCCGGCCAGGGTCGGGGCGCCGGCATAGGCCGCTCCGTTGAGCGAGCCGACCGAGCAGCCGATGACGACGTCAGGGACGACGTCGGCCTCGGCGAGCGCCCGGAGCATCCCGACCTGCAACGCCCCCAGGTTGCCGCCGCCCGAGAGCACGAAGGCCGTCCGCTTCCTCCTCAGCGCCATGCCCCTACCTTGCCCACAAAACCGGCAAACGCGTCGGGCGCGACCAGATGGACGCCGTGAGGTGCCGCCTCCAGCTCGACAACCTCGGCGACGCCGAGCGCGCCGGCGACCAGCAGGCCCTGCCGGTAGAGGTCGCCGCG
>CAJANQ010000437.1 GCA_903941145.1 uncultured Actinomycetes bacterium | reverse complement strand
GCGACTCCCACCACGTGGTCCACTGGGCCGACGGCGGCCCGACCTCGGCCCAGAACTTGGCGAGCCTCTGCCGGCACCACCACGGCGTCACCCCCCGCACCGGCTGGTCGATGGCCACCGTCCCGCACCGGCCGCAACGGGTCGCCTGGACCCGGCCCGACGGCACCGTCCTCCGGTCACAACGCCAGACCGACCGGCCACCGCCTTCCAACGCCCCGCCGCCACCGGGGCACCCACCGCCTCGCGAGTAGCCGTCAGCTGCTTGCGAGACGCGCTCTGAGGGCCGGCTTGTCGACCTTCCCTGACGCGTTCAGGGGGAGTTCGTCGACTACCACTACCTGCTTGGGGCGCTTGAACCCGGCGGTACGTCCGGCCGTCCACGCGACCACCATGTCCGGGTCCACGGCCGCGCCTGCTCGCGCCACCACCACGGCCACCACCCGCTCGCCCCAGTGGTCGTCGGGCAGGCCGACCACGGCCACCGCAGCCAGGTCCGGATGGGCGCCGACCACGTCCTCGACCTCCCGTGAGCTCACGTTCTCGCCGCCGGTGATGACCAGGTCCTTGGCCCTGTCGACCACGAACAGGTAGCCCTCGGCGTCCAGCCGGCCGACATCGCCGGTGCGCAGCCAGACCGTGCCGTCGGCGTCGGCGAACCGTGACGAGGCCGTGTTCACCGGAACCTCCCAGTAGCCGGGGGTGACCTGCCCGCCGGCGACCACGATCTCGCCGACCTCGCCGATGGGCACGTCGACGTCGTGCTCGTCGACCACTCGGACCTGCACCATCGGGCCGGGTCGACCGGCGGCGCCAGAGAGTTCGGGCCGGTCGCCGACAGACCGGCGGTGGTCCTCTGCGTCAAGGAAGACCGCGTTGCCCGACAGCTCCGTCATGCCGTATCCCTGGGCCAGCCCGCACCACGGCACCTCTGCGAGGCAGCGTCGCAACAGACCTGCCGGCATCGCGGACGCCCCGTAGGAGATCTGGCGCAGACCCCTGAGTGCGTCGGGCCCGGGGCCGTCGAGCAGCGAGGACACCATCGTCGGGGCGAACGACGCGACGGTCACGCCGTCGTCCCGGAGTGCCGCCGCAACGTCGTCCACGTCGAACTTCCGCAGCAGCACCACCGGCCGGTGACGTCGGTGGGCGACCAGCACGTTGTAGGCGGCGACGTGGAACAGCGGGAAGCAGAACAAGTAGGTGTCGTCGTCGGCCAGCGGTCGGGCGGCCGCGGTGTTGTCGACCCCGGCAAGCAGGCTGCGGTGGGTCAGCACCACTCCCTTGGGTCGGCCGGTCGAGCCCGACGTGTAGATCAGCCAGGCGCAGGCCTCGGGGTCGGTCGCGGCCGGCGGTGCCGGGTCGACGGCCGCGGCCCCGAACGGGTCGCTGGCGTCGAGGTCGACCACGTGGGCGAACCGGTCCGTGACGGCGCCCAGGCGGTCAAGGTGCTCCCGGGTGGCGGCCAGCACGGTGGGGGAGGTGGCGTCGACCAGGTCGGTGAGCTCGTCGGCGGTGTGGCGCACGTTGCCGAAGGTCAGCACCAGACCCGCCCGTGGCGCGGCGTAGAGCAGCACGGCCACCTCGGGCCGGTTGTCCGCCACGACGAGCAGCCGCTCACCAGGGGCGGCCAGGCCGCCCAACGCCGTGGCGGTGCGGGCGACCGTGTCGGCGAGCTGGGCGTTGGTCCATCGGCGCCCCTCGAACGACAGCGCCAGCCCGTCAGGGTCGTGGCGCGCCGAGTCGTCGACGATCTGGTGGAGCAGCACGCTCCGACAGTACGCGGCGGGCCCAGCCGGGCCGACACGCGGCCCGTCGACCGGCAGGGTCAGACGACGCCGGGCATCCAGTTGCCGTGGAACCCGAACGGCACCCGGCGCGGCATCTTGACCCTGGCCACCGGCCCGGCGGTGATGTCGCGGGCGTCGAGCACCACGAACTCGGTCGTGCCCTCGGACAGGTCGGTCACCAGGTTGATGAGCCAGCCGTCGTTCTCGGCGGTGCCGTCGGGGTCGGCGGCGAACACCGTCTCGCCGGCCGAGTGGTTCAGCCCGTACACGTGGGTCGCGCTCGTGCCCTTCTCCAGGTCGTACTGGATGAACCCGTCGAACCGGACGCCCTTGTCGACGTCCCACTCGCCCGTGTGGGCCTGCGTGCCCCAGCGGTGCTTGCGACCGTTGTAGGCGTCGTTGATGCGGGGGAAGTCGCCCGGCTGGTCGTCGAGCTGGGTGTCCTTCACCGTCCCGGCGACCTGGTCGATCTCCCACCGCCACAGCGAGGGCCGGATGTCGTTGCTGACCGGGGTGGTGTCGCCGAACGCGGTCGGCATCTCCGGGGCGCGGCAGCCGTCGACGACGAGCTTGCCGCCCTCCTCGTACGCATTGAGGAAGTGGAAGACGTAGAACGGGTCGACGTCGATCCACGACGTGTCGCTGCCCTCGCCGTCGCGGGGCATGACGCCGATCCGGGCACCCTGCTCCGGTGCCCAGTAGATGCTCGGGCCGTCGCCGGTCATGAGGGCGTCGCCGTCGAAGATGGCGGGCAGGTCGAACCAGATGACGTAGTTCTCGGTGGTCGCGAAGTCATGCATCATCACCGAGCGGCCGACCGGCACCTCGGTGCTGCGGACCAGGTTCCCGGCGGCGTCGGCCACGTGGTAGCGGAGGAACGGCGGGAACGGGGAGTAGCCGAAGAACAGCATCTCGCCGGTGGCCGGGTCCCACTTGGGGTGGGCGGTCATCGGACCCTGCAGGGCACCGCCGAACGTGTACTCGCCCACGGTGCCGAACGAGCCGTCGATCTCGGTCGGGTGCGCGCCCTCCATCAGGGCCAGGTACTTGCCGGCGTGGCGGACGATGTTGGTGTTGGCCGTGTTCTTGTAGATGCCGCCCTCGTTGCAGGCCTCGGCGTCGGGGATCGTGAACTCCGACAGTCCGCCGTAGACGGCGTGGCCGACCTTGCGTTCGTAGGACAGGCCTCGGGACTCGATCCAGCGGTTGGCGTAGCGGGCCCCGCCCTCCCCGTCCAGCACGAGCCCGTGGAGCATGCCGTCGCCGTCGAACAGGTGGTAGCGGCCAGGGGGAGGGAACACCGGGTTGGGGCCGTTGCGCAGGTAGGTGCCGCGCAGGCCCGCCGGCAGCTCGCCGACGACCTCGAGGTTCGGGTCCTCGCGCTCGTCGAAGATCGGCTCGTACTGGCCGACCAGGTAGGGCTCGGTGACACCGGCCCAGAGGTCGTCGGTGGTCGTCATTGCGGTCTCCCCATGTGCACCGGGTGTCCCCACACCCGCTCGGCGCACCCTACCGGAGCCAGGTGAACAGTGTTAGCCAAAGTGCGTCAACCCGCCGACCGGTCGGCCAGCGCCGCGGCGGCCCGGAGGTGGCCGGCCAGCGAGTCGACCGTCTCGTGGGCGTTGAGGCCGCTCGGGTTGGGCATCAGGTACACCGGCCGCCCGCCGAGGGTCGTGGGCTGCTCACCGGCCACCGCCTTCTTGTCCACCCCGGCCCGCCAGCCCGAGAGTCCCAGCACGCACACCGCGCCGGGCTGCAGCCAACGGCAGAGCAGGTCCAACCGGGCCGCGCCCTCGCGGAACTCGGCGGTGTCCAGCTCGTCGGCCCGGGCCGTGGGGCGCTTCACCAGGTCGGTCATGCCGATGCGGTGGTCGTCGAGGAGCCGGAGCGGCTCGCGGTCGACCGTCGCCAGGCCCGAGGCCAGGAGGGCCGGCCAGGCGCGATTGCCGGGACGGCCGAACCCGACGCCGCTGTCGGCCGAGTAGAGCGACGGGTTGAGGCCCACCAGCAGCAGCCGCATGCCGGGACCGACCAGGTCGGCGAGTGCCCGGCGCCGGTGCAGCGTGAGCCCGACGTAGCCCTTGTTGGTGTCGTCCAGGTCGACCCGGTCGAGCACGTCGAACCCGGCGCCCTCGACGACCGCGGCCAGGAGCTCCTCGGTCCACAGCGAGAACGACCGGCCCGAGAACGGGTCACCGTCGTAGGTCTCGTGGTCGGCGTCGCCCATGAACACGCTCACGAACGCCACCCCGTCGGGCCGCACGACCCGGTGCAGGTCCCACAGCGCCCGGGGCACCAGCCGCCGGTCCAGGTGCACGAACGACTTGTTGGCCCACGCCGCGCCGAACGAGTGGCGGCGGAACGGCAGGGCACGCAGGTCGGCCTGCACGCCAGGGCTGGCCGGGGCGCGGACGGCAGAGAGGTCGAGCATGGCGCGGGCACCGTCGACCGCGACGGTGCCCGGCGGCAGCACCGGAAGGTGCCAGCCCGGCCCGCAGCCCAGGTCCATCGTCGGGCCGCCGGTGGCCAGGGCCTGGCGGCCGAACACGACGGCCTCGTCGAGGCGGCCGGGTCGCTGTTCCTGCCACTCGTCCGCCCGCTGCTCGTAGACGTCGAGCGTGTCCCTGTGTGGATCAGGGACATGTGGATCGGTCACTGGCCGGCGATCCGCGCCGCGAGCTTGCGCATGCCGCCGAGCCACCGTTCGCGCTGGGTGGCCCGTGCCGCCTCGTAGTCGGCGACCTCCGGG
>CAJANQ010000436.1 GCA_903941145.1 uncultured Actinomycetes bacterium | reverse complement strand
TCATCGACCCGATGGACCCCGAGCGCAAGCTCCGGATGTTCCAGACGCTCGTCGAGATGGGGTTCAAGGAGATCGAGGTCGGGTTCCCGTCGGCGTCGCAGACCGACTACGACTTCCTGCGCGTCCTCATCGACGACGGCCACATCCCCGACGACGTCGCCATCCAGGTCCTCGTGCAGTGCCGCAACGAGCTCATCGACCGGACGTTCGAGGCCATCAAGGGCGCGCCGCAGGCGGTCGTGCACTTCTACAACTCGACCTCGGTGCTCCAGCGCCGCGTGGTGTTCGGCCTGGACCAGGACGGCATCACCCAGATCGCGACCGACGCGGCCCGCTACTGCCGCAAGCTCGAGCCCACGGTGCCCGGCACCAAGGTCCGCTACGAGTACTCGCCCGAGTCGTTCACCGGCACCGAGCCCGACTACGCCATCGAGATCTGTGCTGCGGTCATGGACGCCCTCGAGCTCTCGCCCGAGGAGAAGGTCATCCTGAACCTCCCGGCGACGGTCGAGATGTACACGCCCAACCTCTACGCGGACGTCATCGAGTACGTGCACCGCAACATGCCGAACCGTGACCAGGTCGTGCTGAGCCTCCACCCGCACAACGACCGCGGTACCGCGGTCGCGGCGGCCGAGCTGGCGCTCATGGCCGGCGCCGACCGGGTCGAGGGCACGCTCTTCGGCAACGGCGAGCGCACCGGCAACGTCGACGTCATCACGCTCGCGATGAACCTGTTCACGCAGGGCGTCGACCCCGAGCTCGACCTGTCCGACATCGACGCGGTCCGCCGCACCGCCGAGTACTGCAACCGGCTCCCGGTCCACGAGCGGCACCCCTACGCGGGGGACCTGGTGTTCACGGCGTTCTCCGGCTCGCACCAGGACGCCATCAAGAAGGGCATCGAGGCCATCAACGCCGGTGCCGGCGCTGACGGCTACGAGGCCTGGGAGGTCCCGTACCTCCCGATCGACCCCGCCCACGTCGGCCGGACCTATGACGCCGTGATCCGGGTGAACAGCCAGTCCGGCAAGGGCGGCGTCGCCTACGTCATGAAGGCCGAGTACGGGATGGAGCTGCCTCGGCGCCTCCAGATCGAGTTCTCCAAGACCATCCAGCACATCGCCGAGGACACGGGCACCGAGATCAGCCCGGCCACCATGTGGGAGTCGTTCGAGGGCGTCTACCTCGACCAGGTCCAGGCCGACCGAGGCATCGAGCTGCGGTCGGTCGAGGTGACCACCAACGACGAGGGCGCCAAGGTCACGGCCCAGCTCGTGGTCGACGGCGAGGCCCGCACGGTCCACGGCGAGGGCGGTGGACCCATCTCGGCGTTCATGGCCGCGGTGAACTCCGAGCTCGGCCTGGACCTCGAGGTGGTCGACTACTCGGAGCACGCCGTCTCGGCCGGCACCGACGCGACGGCTGCGGCCTACGTCGAGGCCAAGGCGCCGTCCGGCCAGCTGTTCTGGGGCGTGGGGCTGCACGAGAGCATCCTCACGTCGGGCTTCCGGGCGGTCATCTCGGCCGTCAACCGCCACCGCGCCGGCTGATCCGCCGCCCGGCCATCGCGACGCCATGCCGCGTCCCAGCAACGTTCCCGCTCCGTACTAGTTCGATGTCGACGCGTATGGCGCGGGAATCGAACTAGTACGCGGGCAGAGGTTGGTGGAGCGTCAGCGGCCGGTGACCAGGTAGTCCACGAGGTGCTGCGCGTCGGCCTCGAGCTCGGACAGGCGCGCCTTGACGACGTCGCCGATGCTGACGATGCCGGCGAGCATCCCGTCGACCGTGACTGGCACGTGACGGACGCGCAGTTCGGTCATGACGGCCATCACCTCGACGACCGTGTCGCCCGGCCCGCACGTGGGGCCGTCGACCTCCATCAGGTCGGTGACCTTGTCGCGCAGGACGCGGTCGCCCCGCTCGGCGAGCCGCCGCACGACGTCGCGCTCGGTGACGACCCCCTCGACGGTGAGTCCGTCGCGGGAGACGACGAGCGCGCCGACGCCCCGGAGACGGAGCTCGTCGACGACGTCGGCGACACTCGTCTGGGGGTCGATCGTGGCGACCGACGCCCCCTTGGTGGCCAGGATGGTGGACACCCTCATGGGAACCCCCTCATGCTCGGCCACGGCCCACTGCCGCGGTCGTTGCGACCTTGCCGCTCCGCGGGAGGCCTGTCGAACGGCATCACGACAAGTCATCGCGGGGCGGCCGCAATCGGTGCCACGGATGACCGCCCACTTCGGGAAGACTCCCGGGCGTGGGAGTGCTGTCCGACGTCGACCTGACCGCTGCGGCGGAGCGCGTGGGTGCCTACATCGACCACCGCCACCCCAAGGTCGTCCGGGCGATCCTGGGTGTCCGCTGGGGCGGGCTGCGCACTGTCGAGCTGGACCCGACGGGCTGGTCGGCGCTCCTGGGCACCGGCGCCGTCGCCGGCGTTGCCGTCCGCAGCGGGGCCCGCGCCGTTCGACGCGCACGCGGCACGACCGTGCCCCGGTCGGCCGGCGGGCTGCTGGGCGCGGCCGCGGCGGGCGGGTTCGCCGCATGGTTCTTCTGCTGGCGCTGGGACACCCGCCGCTGGCACGGGCGGTACGTGTCGCTCACGGTCGACCTGCCGCCGTCGGAGCTCGAGGCGCTGGCCGACGAGCTGCAGGAGGTCGCTGCGGTCGAGACCTGGGAGGACCCGTTCGGTCCGGGCGGCGCCCGCCGGGGTCTTCTGGTGCCGACGAAGGACGTGCGGGCCGTCAATGCGGCGCTGGGCGCCCGCGACGGCGCGTTCCGCTACTAGTAGCGGGCGTCAGTCGCCGGGCTCGTCCGGCGGCACGACGTCGAAGTTGCCCGGGTCGGGCTCGGTCGTGTCGGTGGTCGTGGTGGACCGTCGCACCGTGGTCGTCGTCCGGAGGACCGTGGTCGCAGAGCTCTTCCGCACCGTCGTCGAGGTGCCGTCCGTCCCTGTGCCGTCGATGCCCGGGTCGTCGATGCCCGGGTCGTTGATGCCTGAGTCGATGGTCGTGCGGGTCGTGCCGCTGGTGGTGCTGGTCGTGCAGTCGGGCGTGGTCGACGTGGTCGAGCCCGAGCTGTCGTCGGAGCCGTCGCCAGCGTCCTCGGGGTCGGTGCCGTCGGTGGCCGCCTCGGCGGCGGCGTCCTCGCAGTCCTGCACGGCCTGGGCGGCGCTCGAGTACCGGGTCACGACCCCGATGCACGGTCCGTCCACGCCCTTGAGCTCGAGCACCCGCCGCACCGACTCGAGGACCTGCGCCCGGGGAATCCGCTGCTCGGTGATGGCCTCGGTCAGCTGCCGATGGGTCGTGGCGACCACGTCGGGGCCGGAGAGCAGCGCCACGTCGGCGCCCGCCGCGACGGCCTGCTCGGCGGCCTGGGGTTGCGGGAACTGCTTGACCACGGCGCCCATGCCCAGCGAGTCGGTGATGACGAGGCCCGTGAAGCCTTCCTTGCCCCGGAGCTCGTCAGTGATGGCGGCCTTGGAGAGTGAGGCCGGCACCCCGGGCTCGGTCAGGCCCGGCACGACGTTGTGCGTGATCATGACGGCTGGTGCCCCGGCGTCGAACGCGGCCTGGAACGGAATCAGATCCTTGGTCCGCAGCTGGTCGATCGGGTCCAGAGGAGACTGCTTGATGTGCGGGTCGACGGTGCCGCCACCGATGCCCGGCCAGTGCTTGACGACGGGGACCAGCCCACTTTCCTGGGCAACCTTGACCGACGCGACGACGAACTGCGAGACCTTGGCGGGATCGGTGCCGAAGGTCCGGGTGCCCAGACCGGAGCCGCTGCCCACGTCGGCGACCGGGGCGAACACCATGTTGAAACCCAGATCCTTCACGCCGGTGTGGTGGCGGCGGTACGCCTCCTGCGCCGCCTCGACCGTGCCGGCGCCGAGCGTGGTCTGCGACGGGAGCTTGCCGAGGGCTGCGGCGAGCCGTTGCACCGTGCCGCCCTCCTCGTCGGCCGCGACGAACGGCTGGACCGGTGCGCCCTGCACGGCGTCAGCGACCTGGGTGGAGATGGCGGCGGACTGTGCGCCCTTGAGCCCGAACCCGCCCACCGTGCCGTTGCGGACAGCGTCGGCCGCCTGCGCCGGGTTGGCGACCATGACCATCAGCAGCTGGCCGGCCAGGGCCTCGGGCGGGAGCATCTCGGCGCAGTCGGGCGGCTCGGTCGTCGTGGTCGAGCGTGCGACCTTGGCCTTCTGGACCTTCACCCCGAAGGAGTCGGTGCCGGTGCAGGCCGTGAGGACCAGCGAAAGGAGGGCCGTGGCCACGGCGGCGACGGTCACCCACGACCTTGGCCGCACCCCGGCGGTCGCCCGCAGCCCGTCCGACAGTTCGTCCCCGCGTGCCCTCACGTCGCCAGACGCTAGCGGTGCCGGCCGCCCGGCACATCTCGGCCAGACTGTCCCGGTGCAGGTGTGTGCCCCCATGACGTCCGCCGTGCACGCCGCCCGAGACGCGGGGCTGACCGGGGTCGCGCGGTGAGCGAACGGGACCCGCTCCCGGGCCGCCGTCGCTCCACGCTGGTCGAGCGCACCCGCGCCCGTCGGCTGGCCAGCATCGAGTCCCGCCGCGCAGCCGGCCGGGACCCCTACCCGCCCAGGTTCGCGGCCGACCCCGACCCGGTGGCCGTGCTGGAGCGGCACCAGGACCTGGCTCCGGGAGAGGTGTCGACCGAGCCGCTCAGCGTCGCCGGCCGGGCCATGCTCGTGCGTGACCACGGCGGTGTGCGGTTCGTCGACGTCCAGACCGGGGGCCGTCGGGTGCAGGTCGTGGTCGAGTCGGGCCCCGGTACCTGCCGCTCCCAGGGCAAGGTCCGTCGCGGTGACCTGGTGGGCGCGGTCGGCCGTGTGGGCCGGACCCGGTCCGGCGAGCTCTCAGTGATGTGTGTTGGCCTGGAGGTGCTGGCGCCGGCGCTGCGCCCGCCGCCCTCGAAGTACCTGCGCCCCGCCGGCGCCGAGACGCGGCTGAGGGAGCGCGAGACCGACCTCATCACGAACGCGGAGTCCCGCCGGCGGTTCGTGGCCCGTTCCGCAGTGGTCAAGGCGGTGCGTGACGAGCTGGCGGCCGACGGGTTCATCGAGGTCGAGACGCCGGTGTTCTCGGTCGAGGCCGGCGGCGCGACGGCGCGTCCGTTCGTGACGCACCACAACGCGCTCGGCACCGACCTGCACCTGCGCGTCGCGCCCGAGCTCTACCTGAAGCGGCTCGTGGTGGGCGGGCTCGACCGGGTGTTCGAGCTGGGCCGGGTGTTCCGCAACGAGGGCATCAGCAACCGGCACAACCCCGAGTTCACGATGGTCGAGATCTACCAGGCCTACGCGGACTACCGGGACATGATGGACCTGGTCGAGCAGGTGGTCGTCGCCGCGGCCCGGGCCGC
>CAJANQ010000435.1 GCA_903941145.1 uncultured Actinomycetes bacterium | reverse complement strand
GGCGTACTTGGCGTTGATGCCGCGTCGCTTGAGCTTGGAGGTCGGCGTCAGCAGGTCGGAGTCGGGCAGCCACTCCTCGCCCAGGACCTTGACCTTCTTGACCGCCTCGGCGCCGTTGAACGACGACATGGCGCCCGCCAGCTCCGCCTCGATCGCCGCCACCACGTCGGGGTGCTGGGCCAGCTCCTCGAGCGAGGTGAACTCGATCCCGTGGCGCTGGGCCCAGACCGGTGCCACCTCGGGGTCGAGCACGACGAGTGCCGAGACGAACGGGCGGTTGTCGCCGATCGCCGCGGCCTGGCCGACCAGCTCGATGCCCTTGAGCGCCGACTCCAGGTTGGCGGGGCTGATGTTCTTGCCGCCCGCCGTGATGATGAGCTCCTTCTTCCGGTCGACGATGCGGACGTAGCCGTCCTCGTCCATCACGCCGATGTCACCGGAGTGGAGCCAGCCCTCGTCGTCGATCGTCTCGGCGGTCTTCTCGGGGTCGTTCAGATAGCCGCCGAAGACGTTGCCGCCACGGATGCACACCTCGCCGTCCTCGAAGATGCGGACCTCGGTGCCCGGCACGGCCGGGCCGACCGACCCCTGCTTCACGTGGGTGGCGGTGAAGGTCATCGGGCCGGAGGACTCGCTCATCCCGTAGATCTCGGCGAGCGGCACGCCCACCGCCCGGAACCAGCCGAGCAGGTCAGGGGCGATCGGGGCAGCGCCGGTCACGGCGAGCTCGCACTCGTCCAGGCCGAGCAGGCCGCGCACCGTCGAGAACGCCGCAGCGTCCAGGAACTCGTAGGTGGCCTTGTCCTCGTCGGTGGCCGTGCCCCAGTCGAGCCGTTCGACCAGCGGGCGGGCCGCCTCGACACCATCGTTGAACTGGGCGGCGCGGTCGGGGTCGGCCGACAGCGCTGCCGTCACGCCGGCGTAGAACTTCTCCCACACACGCGGCACGCCAAAGATGAGGTTCGGCCGGGTGCCGAGCAGGTAGTCCTTCAGCAGGGCGAAGTCCGGGCAGGTCGTGACCTCGTAGCCGAACGAGATCATCGAGTAGTGCGAGGTCATGCGCTCGGCGATGTGCGCCATCGGCAGGTACGACACGACCTTCTTGCCGGCCGAGGTGGCCCGGTCCCAGCCGAACGACGCAATGAGCGACTCGGCCGTCCAGCACAGGTTGTAGTGCGAGAGCATGACGCCCTTGGGGTTGCCGGTCGTGCCCGAGGTGTAGATGATCGTGGCCAGGCCGTCGGGCGTGGAGTTGCCCGCCTCGGCCTGCAGGTCCACCGGCGAGGCTGCGGTCAGCACCTCACGGCCGACCGTGCCGTCGGGACCCGCAGAGGACGGGTCGAGTACGACGACGGTCTCGAGCTTGGTCAGCGACGAACGCACCGGGGCGAACTTGGCGGCGAAGCCGTCGTCCTCGAGCACGGCGACCTTGGCCTCGCAGTGCTGGACCAGGTACTCGACCTGGTCGGGGGCCGACGAGTTGTAGATCGACACCGGCGTCGCACCCAGGACGAGGGCCGCAAGGTCCACGACATGGAAGTCGGGGGCGTTGCGGATCATCATCACGACGCGGTCGCCCTTGCCGATGCCGAGCGCCCGCAGGCCGCCGGCGTAGATGGCCACCTTGTCGGCGAGCTGGGAGAACGTCATGGTCCCCCACGAATCCTCACCCTCCTTCCAGCGGACCGCCACCTTCTCCGGGTGTGCGGCCACGGTGGTCAGGAACTCGGTGACGACCGTGCGGCCCTCGACCATCTCGTTGATCTGCTCGAAGGTGAGCGTGCTCATCGGTGCTGCTTCCCCTGTGTCGTAGCTCGTCGGGACGGCTCGGCGCCGCCCCCGCTGTGCGCCGCAGGACTGTACCTCCAGAACCGGCGCAGGTCACCGGCGCGCCCTGATCGGACGTCCACCTGCTGGTCGGCGCCGCGGCGGCTCCCGTGACCGATGACGGGCCAGGTTGCATTGACCCCGCACCCTTGCCGGATCAGACTCAGCGGCGACGGTGTGCACCGTCGTTGACCGGACTTCGCCGGTACAACCCAGCCGGACCCGCTCCGGCACTGAGCACGAGGAGCCTCCATGGCCGAAGCAGTGATCGTCGACGTCGTCCGTACCCCCGGTGGCCGCCGCAACGGCGCACTCTCGGGCTGGCACCCGGTCGACCTGGCCGCCGAGACGCTGAAGGCGCTCGCCGAGCGCAACGGCCTCGACCCGGCGACGGTCGACGACGTGATCATGGGCTGCGTGATGCAGGTCGGCGGGCAGTCGCTCAACGTCGGCCGCAACGCCGTGCTCGCCGCCGGGTGGCCCGAGTCGGTGCCCTCGACCACGATCGACCGCCAGTGCGGCTCGTCGCAGCAGGCGTACCACTTTGCGGCACAGGGCGTGATGGCCGGTGCGTACGACATCGCCGTCGCCGCCGGCGTCGAGGTCATGAGCCTGGTGCCGATGGGTGCCTCGTTCGGCAAGGGCACGGGCTTCCCGTTCGGTTCGGCCGTGGACCGCTACGCAGACGTCGAGCTGATCGACGGCCACAAGGGCCTGGTCATGCAGGGCATCTCGGCCGAGATCATCGCCAACGAGTGGGACCTCTCCCGCGAGGACCTCGACGCCTTCGGCGCCGAGTCCCAGCAGCGGGCCGAGAAGGCCACCTCCGAGGGCCGCTTCGACAACGAGATCATTCCCGTCGTCTCGAAGGTCCGCGACCCCGAGACCGGCGAGGTGCAGGTGCTCGACACGATGGTCGCTGCTGACGAGGGCATCCGCCCCGGCACGACCGCCGAGGGCCTCGCCAAGCTGAAGCCGTCGTTCCTCCCCGACGGCAAGGTCACTGCCGGCAACAGCTCCCAGATCTGCGACGGCGCCTCGGCCGCACTGATCATGAGCGCCGAGAAGGCCGCCGAGCTGGGCCTCAAGCCCCGAGCCCGGTTCCAGTCGTTCGCGCTCGCCGGCGTCGACCCGGTCCGCATGCTGACCGGCCCCATCCCCGCCACGAAGAAGGCGCTCGACCGGGGCGGCCTGTCCTTCGAGGACATGGACCTGTTCGAGATCAACGAGGCGTTCGCGTCGGTCGTCCTGGCCTGGGCCAAGGAGTACGGCGCCGACATGTCCAAGGTGAACGTGAACGGCGGCGCCATCGCGCTGGGCCACCCGCTCGGCGGCTCCGGTACCAAGCTGCTCGGCACGCTGCTCAACGAGCTCGAGCGCACCGGCGGCCGCTACGGCCTGCAGACGATGTGCGAGGGCGGCGGCCTGGCCAACGCCACCATCATCGAGCGGCTGGACTGAGGTCCGGTCGCGACCGGGCCACGACTCGGTGGACGAACGTTCTGACACTGGACCGGACGACGGGGCTGCGGCTCCGACGTCCGGCGCGTCCGAGGAGCTCGTCCCGACCGGTCCCGACGAGCTCGGACCTGGCCTCGACGACGGGGACGAGACGGACTCCGAGACCCCGCGTCCGAGGCGACGACGCGGCCGGCTGCTCCTGGTGCTCCTCGCCGTCGCCGTGGTCGCCAGCGTGGTCGCGGCCATCTTCGACACGCCTGGTCCAACCACGTTCGCGGCCCTGCTGCTGGGCCTGGTCATCCTGCGGACCGGCTGGTTCTTCCTCCAGTCGTTCGCCACCCCGCCCCCACCGCCGCCAGACCGCGGGAAGCTCCGGCGGGTGCGGCTCGTCTACCGCTGCAACGTCTGCGGGGCAGAGGTGCGGATGATCGTGGCCAACGACGAGGACCCAGAGCCGCCGCGTCACTGCATGGACGACATGCAGCTCATCTCGCCGATCGACTGAGGCCCCCGGAGCTGGCCCTCACCATCGGTCCTGCGGCCCGACGGACGGCCATTTTCTGGATAATCCCGGCCGAACGTGACGATCTGGTCATCTGGTGGTCACCGGGGGTGCTAAGGGCCTGGCCGAAAACGGTTCCAGTTCCCACCAGTTCGTCCCCAAGCGGGGAATCGCCGAGAACGCAACGGCCACTAGGGACTTGTCCCCGGCGGGTGACGCTGTCCCCACGTTGTCCACAGCCAGAGACGCTGTCCACAGCCTGTGGACAATGCTGGGATTTGTCACCTCCCCGTCATCTGGGGGCGATCGTGACCGGCGTCACGAGATATCCACAACGCGGACGCGCCAAGCGTCGGAGCCTGCTGGCGCAGCAGCGCCGAGGAGGGGCTCAGCGGTACTGGGTCGAGACCATGATCCCGGCCAGGATTGCCACGAGGCCCCCGACCAGGTACCAGCCGTTGCCGCCGTCCTGTGAGCCGGGCAGCACGCTCATGTAGTTGAGGACGATCACGAGCAGTCCCGCGCCCCAGAGCGAAAACATTGTGATCGGGACCCAGCGGGGACTCGGGGCCTTGGAGGCAGTCGGCGTCTTCGGGGTGTAGCGCGACGGCGCACCCGAACCCTTCGCGGTGACCCGCTTGCTCGTGGTGGGCGCCGAGTCCCCCGAGCCGTCGTCTCCGTCCACACGTCGCTTCGTCGGCTTCGCCATCCCACGAGCCTACCTAGACGAACGATCGCCGCGGGCCGCAACGGACGTTCGCATCTCGTTGGTCGCGGGCCGCCCGGCACCCCTACGGTGTGCGGCGTGAGCGCCCGGATCCTGGTGATCGACAACTACGACTCGTTCGTCTACAACCTCGTGCAGTACCTCGGGGAGCTCGGCGCCGAGCCGGTCGTCTTCCGCGACGACGCCATCACGACCGAGCAGGTCGAGGCCCTCGACCCCGACGGCATCCTCATCTCGCCGGGTCCCGGCGGACCGGCCGACGCCGGCATGAGCAACGAGCTGATCGCCACGTGGGGCAGCCGACGGCCGGTGTTCGGCGTCTGTCTGGGTATGCAGTGCATCGGCGAGGTGTTCGGCGGGACCGTCGTCCGAGCGCCGCAGGTCGTGCACGGGAAGACCTCGCTGATCCACCACACCGGCGTCGGCGTGTTCGAAGGTCTGCCGAACCCGTTCGAGGCGACCCGCTACCACTCGCTGGTCGTGGCCCGCGACACCGTGCCGGACTGCCTGGAGATCACCGCCGAGACCGAGGACGGCCTCGTCATGGGCCTGCGCCACCGCGACCTCATGGTCGAGGGGGTCCAGTTCCATCCAGAGTCGGTGCTCACCGACTCAGGCCACGACCTGGTCGGCAACTTCCTCCGACGTTGCGGCGACGCCGGCTGAGCACGTCGGTCCGTCAGGGTCCCGCCGGCTGCGTGGGGTCCACCGCGACCGTGATCGTCACCGTCGAGCCTGGGGCGACCGGAGTCGCCGGCGGGACCGACTGGCTGACCACGCGTCCTGCACCGAGCTGACCTGCTGGTACCAGCTGGGTCTGCACCGAGAGACGGACGCCCGACGCCTTGGCGACGACGGCAGCGGCCGACCGGGTCAGACCGACGAAGTCCGGGACCAGCTGTTGTTCGACCGGCCCGCTCACCACGACGGCCACCGGGTACTTCGGCGGTCGGCCGGACCCCGCCGGCGGGTCGGTGGAGATGACGGTCCCGGGCGGGGCAGCATCGGTGGCCCGGACAGTGACCTTGCCGGCAGCGAGTCCGGAACGGGCCAGGTCGGCCATCGCTGCCGCTGCCTCCCGGCCGACCATCTGCGGCACGATCCGCGGCTTCGGTCCTTGCGACACGGCCAGCTGCACCACGACGCCGGGCAGCACCAGACGGTCCTGCCGGGGCGACGAGGACACGACCTCCCCGGCGCGGACCTTGTCGTTGTAGACCAGCTCCTGCTCGGCACCCAGACCAGCGTTGGTGAGGCTGCGCAGCGCCTCGGACGCAGGAAGCCCACGGACGTCGGGGACCCTGGTCCCGGGAGGTCCAGAGCTGACCCGGAGCACCACCCG
>CAJANQ010000434.1 GCA_903941145.1 uncultured Actinomycetes bacterium | reverse complement strand
TCAGACGTCACGAAAACTGGGGAATCGGGGCGCTGGTGGGGGGGCGCCGGCGAAGAACGGGGTGGTCGGGTCAGGTGCCGTAGACGGGCGTGGGCGCAGTGGCCTCGCGCAGCAGGTCGGCCACGACGGCACCGACCTCGGCGGGGTCCCAACGGGCGCCCTTGTCGACCCGGGGGCCGTGGCGGAAGCCCTCGGCGATCCCGATGATGCCGCCCTCGACCTCGAACACGCGGCCGGTCACGTCGGCCGAGGCCTCGGAGCCGAGCCACGCCACGAGCGGCGACACGTTGGCCGGGTCCATGGCGTCGAACGCACCCTCCTCGGGGGTCGCCATCATCTCGGCGAACGCGGCCTCGGTCATGCGGGTCCGGGCGGCCGGGGCGATGGCGTTGGACGTCACGCCGATGCGGCCGAGCTCGGCGGCCTGCACGAGCGTCAGGCTGGCGATCGCACCCTTGGCAGCCGAGTAGGCGGCCTGGGCGATGGAGCCCATGAGGCCGGCGCCCGACGAGGTGTTGATGATGCGGCCCGAGACCGGCTCGCCGGCCTTGGACTTCACGCGCCAGTAGGCCGCGGCGTGACGGGCGGGGGCGGCGTGGCCCATGACGTGGACCCGCAGCACGGCCTCCCACTCCGACTCCTCGGAGTTCACGAACATGCGGTCGCGCACGATGCCGGCGTTGTTGACCACGACCTCGAGGCTGCCGAACGAGTCGTGGGCCAGCTGGACCATGGCACCGGCCTGCTCCCAGTTGGCGACGTCGTGGTCGGAGGCGACGGCCTCGCCGCCCATCTCGATGATCTCGGTGACGACCTGGTTGGCCGGCGTGTTGGACGGGTCGGTGCCGTCCGGGGCCACGCCCAGGTCGTTCACGACGACCTTCGCGCCCTGTCGGGCGAACTCCAGCGCATGCTCGCGGCCGATGCCACGGCCTGCGCCCGTCACGATCACTACACGTCCGTCACAGATACCCATGGCGAGAATCTGACACAGCGTCAGAACACGTACCAACCGGGGCCGCAGCGGACTACGTTCGACCCACCTGCACGCAGGCAGTTCCGACCGACCGGGAGTCCGCATGCGCTTCGGCGTGACCATGTTCGCCACCGACGTCTCGATGGCCGTCACCGACCTGGCGGTCGAGGCCGAGGCACGCGGGTTCGACTCGGTATGGATCCCCGAGCACACCCACATCCCCACCAGCCGGCGCACCCCTCCCCCCACCGGCGACGCCGAGCTGGCCGAGGAGTACAAGCGGTCCGTCGACCCGCTCGTGGCACTCGCCGCGGCCGCTGCGCTCACCTCGACCGTCCACCTGGGTACCGGGGTGCTGCTGCCGGCCCAGCGTGAGCCGATCGTGACGGCAAAGGCCGTGGCCACCCTCCAGAACCTGTCCGACGGCCGGTTCGAGCTCGGCACCGGGTTCGGGTGGAACTCCGACGAGATGGAGGACCACGGCGTCGCGTACCGCACCCGCCGGGCCCACGCCCGCGAGCACGTCATGGCCATGCAGGCGCTCTGGACCGACGAGGTGGCGTCGTACGAGGGCGAGTACGTGTCGTTCCCCCCGACCTGGTCCTGGCCCAAGCCCGCCACCGAGGTGCCGGTGCTGGTGGGCGGCGGCGCCGGCCCCAAGATGTTCGCCCACATCGCCGAGTACGGGCACGGGTGGATCCCGATCGGCGGCGCCGGCCTGGCCGAGGCGGTCCCCCAGCTCCGGGCAGCCTTCGAGGACACCGGGCGCGACCCCGCCACCCTGCGCGTGGTCCCGTTCGGATCGCTCCCCACGCACGAGAAGCTCGACCACTTCGAGGCCGTCGGCGTGACCGAGTGCGTTTTCCGGGTCCCGACCGCCGGCCGCGACACCGTCCTCAAGGTGCTCGACGAGCAGCAGGTGCTCGTCGCCGAACGGAAAGGGGCCTGACATGGCCGTCGAACTTGCCGAGCTCGAGGCGGTCTACGCCCGCCACCGGACCCTCCACGAGGCCGCCGACTGGGAGGGACTGGGCGACCTGTTCACCGAGGACGCCAGCTACCTGGACTCGGTCTACGGCTGGCAGCACGGCCTGCCCACGATCCGGAAGTTCCTGGCCGACTCGATGCGCGGCCTGGACGACTGGGAGTTCCCGATCCTGGCCGTGGCGTACGACAC
Organism: uncultured Actinomycetes bacterium; assembly: GCA_903941145.1. Taxonomy (GTDB): domain Bacteria; phylum Actinomycetota; class Acidimicrobiia; order Acidimicrobiales; family Microtrichaceae; genus CAJANQ01. The sequence goes on along the minus strand of CAJANQ010000434.1, from coordinate 3,613 downwards.
CGAGTCGGGCACGATCCTGAACCACTGGATGAACCGGCTGCCCGGCACCCGTCCGGACGGCACGTTCTACGACGTGCCCGGCGCATCCGTCCTCACCTACGCCGGTGACGGCAAGATCTCGCGGCAGATGGACCTGTTCGACACCGCCCGGATGTTTGCGGCGATCGAGGAGTGGTCTGCCGACCACGACGGCGCCAAGCCCTACCCGACCTGACCTGACACTGAGAGGACGTCACCATGAAGAACTCCAACCACGACCCTGCCCGCTCCAGCGGTCCGGCCGAGGTCCACGGCCCCAACAAGTTCCAGTGGACGCCCCGGGCCATCGCCTCGGTCGTCGGACTGGTCGTCGCAGTGATCTTCATCCTGTCGAACCGCCAGACCAGCAGAATCTCGTTCCTCTGGCTCCACGTGACCATGCCGGTGTGGGTGGCACTGCTCGTCGCCACCCTGCTCGGACTCGTCATCGGTGCCGGCACCGGGTACCGACGCGGCAAGAACAGCGGCACCGCCAAGGCCACCAAGAAGAAGTAGCGGTCAGCCCGCCGGGGCGACCCAGTGGCCGGCGTTGACCGGCAAGGCCGTGCCCGTGACGCACTTGGCGAGCGGCGAGGCGTAGAACACCACGGCGCCGCTGATCTCCGACGAGTGCGGCAGGTATCCCAGGCAGGTCTCGGACGCCCGCTCGTCGTAGACCTCTTCCCACGTGGCGCCCTCGCCCCGCTCGGAGGCCTGCCACTCGAAGTAGATCTTCACGCTGTCGCCCCAGATGTAGCCGGGGTGCACCGAGTTCACCCGGATCCCGTAGGGGCCGAGCTCGCGGGCGAGCGTCTTGGTGACGGCACCGATGGCGGCCTTGGACCCGGCGTACGAGCCTGCGTTCTCCTCGAGGAGCTGCACCGACATCGTGTTGATGTTCACGATGCGGGCGTCGCCGCAGTCGGCCGCCGCGGCCTTGAGCGCCGGCAGCACCGCCTGCGTGAACTGCAGCGTGCCGAAGTAGTTGACGTCCATCGGCCGGTGCCACTTGGACAGGTCGGCGTCCTCGAACCGCTCGTGCTGGCCGCCGTGGAACGCAGAGTTGACCAGGATGTCGACCTTGTCGCCCACCGCGGCAGCGATCTCCGTCGCCATCCGCTCGCACTCCTCGGCCTTGGCGATGTTGCCGTAGACGGGGAACGCCCGCCGGCCGAGCGCCTCGACCTCTGCGGCCACCGACGGCACGACCTTGTCGGAGCGGGCGACCAGCACGACGTCGGCACCCTCACGGGCCAGGCCGAGCGAGATGTCGCGGCCCATCCCGGGGCCGATCCCGGTGACCACGGCCACCTTTCCTTCGAGCATCATCGGAGTCTCCTACCGGTCAGGTGGGTGGGTAGTGCGGACGTAGGTCAGGCGCGCTTGGACTGGCTCCACGGGACGTCCTTGTCGGTGGACGGCTCGCGGGGCAGGCCGAGTGCCTGTTCGCCCAGGTTGTTGCGGTGCACCTCTTCGGTGCCGCCGCCGATCTTGGGGGCGAACTGGTTGAGGAACTGGTACTGCCAGAACCCCTCGCCCTCGGCATCGGTCCAGAGCATGCCCTCGGCGCCCTCGACGTCGACCGCCAGGTTCACACGGCGGGTGAGCGCCCGGGTGAAGAAGTTCTTGAGCAGCGACCCGTGGAGCGCCAGCTCCTTGCGACCAGTCATGACGGCGGTCTGGGTCCGCATGGACATCCACTTCATGATCTGCTCGTCGGTGAAGACCTTGGCCAGCTCCTGGCGGACCAGCGGGTCACCGGTGCGGTCCAGCCGCCGGCAGGTCGACAGCACGGCGCCAAAGTTGGTGGCCTGTCCGGCACCCGAGATCATCGAGCTCTCGCTGCGGAGCGTCGTCCGGGTGACCTTCCAGCCGCCGCCGACTTCGCCGACCCGGTTGGCGTCGGGGATCCGCACGTCGTCGAGGAAGACCTCGTTGAAGTGGGCGACGCCCTGGGCCTGCACGAGCGGGCGCACGTCCACGCCCGGGGACTTCATGTCGACGATGAAGTACGTGAGCCCCTCGTGCTTCGGCACGTCGGGGTCGGTCCGGGTGATGAGGATGCCGAAGTCGGCGTGCTGGGCGCTCGAGGTCCACACCTTCTGGCCGTTGACGACCCACTCGTCGCCGTCGCGGACGGCACGGGTGGCCAGCGCGGCCAGGTCGGACCCGGCGCCGGGCTCGGAGAACAGCTGGCACCAGGCCTCCTTGCCCGACAGCAGCGGTGCGACGTAGCGCGCCTGCTGCTCGGGGGAGCCGTGGGCCATGAGGGTCGGCCCGACCAGGGCCATGGCGGCGGTGAGGAACCCGGACGTCGCGTCGTAACGGGCCAGCTCCTGGTTGAAGACGATCTGGTAGGCGGCGGTGAGTCCGCGGCCGCCGAACGCGGTGGGCCAGGTGAGCCCGGCCCAGCCCGACTCGTAGAGCAGGCCCTGCCACTCGACGCAGCGGCGCCGGTAGTCGGCGGCCACGTCGGGGTCGAGCGCGGCGCCGTTGCGGGACCAGTCGCGGTCGTCGCCGTGGCGGAGCTCGGCGTGGGCGTCGAGGAACTCACGGACCTCGGCGCGGAAGGCGGCTAGTTCGGGAGAGTCCTCGAAGTCCACGGCCGGAGGATATGCCACCGGACTGGAACGTGTTCCAGTTGCGACCCCGGTGTGCGGGGTCAGACCCAGGAACGGTCAGACCGAAGGCGGGGCGACGAGCTCGACGACGCCCAGGCCCAGGATCCGGGCCCGGTCGGCGAACTCGGCGACCGGGTCGAGCGCCCGGCCGATCTCGTTGAGCAGCCAGCGGGCGACCCAGCGACGGACCACCACGACACGCCCCGGGACGGGGGCCTCGGACAGGCCGAGCCACGCCGCGACGCGTGCGGCGGTGTCGGCGGCGGGGAGCTGCGTCGCCACGATGACGTCGGTCAGCCGGTCGGGCTGGAGGCCGACGTCGAACTCCGGCGACACGAACCACGGACGACGTCGGATCACGCGCTCTGCAGGTTCCACCACCTGCTGCTCGCCCGCAGGGCCCATGAGCCCCACGTCGGCCCCGTCGAGCCACATGTTGACGAGCAGCTCGGGCACGCGGTCCAGGTCGGCCGTGTGGTCCATCGGGACCACCACGAAGTCGGACGACACCTGCTCGACCGCCTCCTCGAGCGCCACGGCGCGGCCGCCACGCAGGTCGGGATGGTCGACGGGCGCCAGCGCCACCTGCTCGACACGCAGCGACTCCGGCGTCCACCGGAGCAGCCGGTCGACCAGCGCCGGGCCGCGGACGTCGGTCGGAACCAGCACGGCCACGCCGGTGAGCGGACCGGTGGTGCGGCCCGCGACCGCCACGGCGTGGCGGTCACCCGTGCGACGGGCGACCATCCGTTCGTTCCAGGGGTCACGGACCTCGTCGGAGGGCGGGACGGCCGCCGTCGTGGTCGCGGTGTCGTGGCGAAGCATGCGGGAACCATCGGACGTTAGGGCCGCACGGCTGAAGAAATCAGTTGGGGAAGTAGTCCCACGAGCTGTCCGGCCCCGGACGCGGACCGGCCCGGTGACGCTCCCCTAGAGGGAGCCGCACCGGGCCGTGTCGAGGGAACGGACGAGGG
>CAJANQ010000433.1 GCA_903941145.1 uncultured Actinomycetes bacterium | reverse complement strand
GCGCGGCGTCGACGCGTTCACCGACTACTACGACCCGTCCCTCAAGCGGGCCAACGTCGCCGGCCTGCTCGGCCATCCGTCGTTCGAGCTGGTCGAGGCCGACCTGGCCACGGCCGACGTCGACGCGCTGCTCGACGGCGTGGACGCCGTGGCCCACCTGGCCGGCCAGCCCGGGGTCCGGGCCAGCTGGGACGCCGGGTTCGCCGTCTACGTCGAGCGCAACGTGCTCGTCACCCAGCGGCTGCTCGAGGCCGCCCGCCGCGCCGGAACCGGGCGGTTCGTCTACGCGTCGAGCTCGTCGGTCTACGGCGACGCCGAGTCGTTCCCCACGCCCGAGGGCGTCATGCCACGACCGGTCAGCCCCTACGGCGTGACCAAGCTGGCCGGCGAGCACCTGGTGTCGCTCTACGGCACGAACTTTGGCCTGCCGACCGTGTCGCTCAGGTACTTCACGGTCTACGGACCGCGTCAGCGCCCCGACATGGCCACGTGGCGCATGGTCGACGCTGCGCTCCACGGCACCACCTTCCCGCTCTTCGGCGACGGCACCGCCGCCCGGTCGTTCACCTTCGTGGCCGACGTCGCGGCAGCCAACCTGACGGCCCTCGTCGCCGACGTCGCACCGGGCGCCGTCGTCAACCTGAGCGGGTCGGAGACGGTCGACGTGAACGAGCTCCTGCGACTGGTGGGACAGGCCGCCGGCACCGAGGTCCCGGTCGAGCGTCGCGACGCCGAGCCTGGCGACGCCCGGCGCACCGGCGGCGACACCGCTCGGGCGCTCGAGCTGCTCGGCTGGACGGCGGCCACGCCACTGGCGGACGGCGTCGCCGCCCAGGTCGCCTGGCAGCGCCACCACTGACCTGACGGTCAGCCCGGCGGCACCGTCGTGTCGGTCGTCGTCGTGGTCGGTGCTGTCGTGGTCGTGGCCGGTTCCGTCGTCGTGGTGGTGGGCTCCGTCGTCGACGTGCTCGTGGTCGAAGTGGTGGTCGTGGTCGACGTGGTCGGCGTCGGCACGGCCGACACGGGGAACAGGTCCATCCATGCCAGGAACGCCGTCAGGTGCATCCCCCCGAACGCCGTGTGGTACCGCTGCGACACGGGCAACGGCCGCCCGTCGGCCCGGCGGTCGACGACGTCGATCCGAAGGAGCCCACCCGCACCCAGCCGACGGGCCACCAGGTCCAGGAGCGCGGTGTTGGCCACCTCGACGGCCCCGTCACGGTCGCCGTGCAGCACGTAGCCGCGGGGGTCCGAGGGGTCCAGGTAGGCGAGCGGCGACGCCGCACGCAGCTCAGCGGGGGTGGCCGTCCCGCCGAACGCTGCGGCGAGCACCTCGGTCGAGCGTCCGCCGGCCAGCGCGTCGAACATCGCCCCCGCCGTGAACCAGCCGTCGACCGCGACACCGCGCCCCAGGTCCACCGTGCCGGTGGGCTGCGGCCCCTGGGCCATGAGTGCAGCGACGGCTGCCAGCGTGCCACCGGCGGAGAAACCGCCCAGGACCACGGACGACACGTCGATGCCCAGCTCGCCGGCGTGGGCCCGCACG
>CAJANQ010000432.1 GCA_903941145.1 uncultured Actinomycetes bacterium | reverse complement strand
CGCTGCCGGGAAGACCGTCAACTACAAGGTCGTTGCCGGCGACACGCTCAGCGGCATCGCCAAGAAGACGAAGACCCCGCTGACCACCCTGCTGTGGCTCAACAAGATGACGGCCACGTCCAAGATCCTTCCGGGCAAGGTCCTGATCGCACTCCCCTCGGCCGCCGCACCGGCACCGCCGTCGGCCGTGAAGTCCTCGCCCACCACCACGGCGCCCGCCACGACCGGGACCTGGACCGCCAGCCTGCCCACCATGCGCTGCCCGGTGAAGTCCAAGTTCATGAACGACTGGGGCTTCCCCCGGTCCGGCGGCCGGTTCCACGAGGGCACCGACCTGTTCGCCCCCAACGGCACCCCGATCGTCGCACCCGCCAACGGCACCCTGAAGTACTCCATGAACAGCCTGGGCGGGCTCACGTTCAGCCTCACCACGGACACCGGCTGGGTGGTCTACGGCGCCCACCTGGCGGCCCGCACCCCGCTCACCGGCCGGGTCGCCGCCGGCACCGTCATCGGCTACGTCGGGACCTCGGGCGACGCGGTCGGGACGCCGCCGCACCTGCACCTGGGCCTGCGCCCGGTCTCGGGCCGCATGACCAACGCCTACCCGGTCATGAAGGCCGCCTGCGGCTGACACTCCCGACAGCTGCGACCCGTAGCGGCCCGGAGGTGCTTCCGGTAGACTAGAACGCGTTCTAGTTCTGGAAGTCACGGGCAGGCCCCCGGCCTGCCCCTTCGGGTAGGAGAGTCCATGACCGATACGCAGCGGGTCGAGTCGACGTCCGAGATGCGGTCCCCGTTCCCCGTCCCCTTCGGGTGGTTCGTGGTGGCCTGGTCCAACGAGCTCGCCGTGGGCGAGGTCAAGCCCCTCGAGTACTGGGGCGAGCAGCTCGTCGTGTGGCGGGCCGAGGACGGCACTCCGAGCGTGAACGACGCCTTCTGCCCGCACCTGGGCGCCCACTTCGCGTTCGGCGGCAGCGTCATCGGCAACGACCTCGCCTGCCCGTTCCATGGCTGGCGCTTCAATGCCGAGGGCGACAACACGCTCATCCCCTACTCCGAGCGCATCAACAAGAAGGGCTGCGTGCGGTCCTACCCGACCATCGAGCGCAACGGCCTGGTCATGGCCTGGTACCACCCGGACGCGGCGGAGCCCCAGTGGGAGATCCCCGAGATCCCGGAGTTCAACGACCCCGACAACTTCACCGAGATGGTGACCCGGGAGTACATCATCGAGGCGGCATGGCAGGAGCTCGCCGAGAACGGCGTCGACGCCGCCCACTTCCGCTACGTGCACCACACCGAGCAGGTGCCCGAGCTCGAGTCCTACGAGATCGACGGTCCGTTCACCCGCATGCGGTCCATCCAGAAGTTCCCGACGCCGCGGGGGGTCGTGGACGGCCGGATCGACGCCGACTCGTTCGGCCCCGGGTTCTCGTGCATCCGGTTCTCCGGGATCATCGACACGGTCCTCATGGGCACCAACACGCCGATCAGCGCGAACAAGTGCCACATGCGGTTCAGCTTCACCGTCCGCAAGCTCGGTGACGACGAGGCGCTCAACTCGAGCGTTGGCCAGGCGTTCGTGGACGAGGTCCACAACCAGGTGCTCGAGGACAAGCCGATCTGGGAGAACAAGGCCCACCTGGTGCGCCCGGCGCTGGCGGACACCGACGGCCCGTTCATGAAGTTCCGCAACTGGGCCAGCCAGTTCTACACCGAGCCGCTCGACGACTCTGCGCTGCGCTACCTGCCGACCGAGACGCACGACTTCGTGCCGGTCGAGACGGCATCGCGCAAGCACGGCACCGACCCCTTCGCCAAGAAGGACTAGCCGACAGGCTCCGCCACGGCGACACGATCCGTTCCGGACCGCCGGCCGGCCGCCCCCTCGTGGGGCAGCGGGGCCCGGACACCCGGACAGCACACCGCCCGGTCATCCCTAGGGATGGCCGGGCGGTGGACGTTCTGACGACCGGCATGGGAGCGGCCGTCAGGCAATGCG
>CAJANQ010000431.1 GCA_903941145.1 uncultured Actinomycetes bacterium | reverse complement strand
GGCATTGCGCAACGCCGCCCGCAACGGCCTCAAGGTGGTCGGGTTCGTCGGGGTGACCCCACCGAAGCTCAACGGCACGACGCTCGACCCCGTGTCGCTCGGCACGGACACCTATCTGGCGTCGATGGACCTGACGACCCGCGCCATCGTCCGCCGCTACGGACGCGACCGGGTGGGGGTGCCGGACGACATCCCGACCGTCGAGGTCTGGCAGACCGAGAACGAGCTCAACATCGCGCCGGCGGCCTCGCTCGTGAACTGGCGGACACCGGGCGGGTTCGAGGGGTTCTTCTCGTCGCCGTGGGCCGACTGGGGGTTCCTGACCTCGCTGCTGCAGACGTTGCGCGGCGCGGTGGTGCAGACCGACCCGCAGGCCGTCACGGTCGTGAACCTGAGCACCGACAGCCCGGCCCCGTTCAACGTGCCGTTCGGCCGCCCCGACTGGCCCGACCAGGTGCTGCAGTGGCGGACCCTGGCCGACGTGGTGGCCATCGACACCTACCCCAACTACTACCTGCCCGGCCCGGTGGACGGCACCGTGGTGGGGCGCGACCTGGGCGTGGTGCGGGACCGTGTCTGCCCGGGCCAGCAGTACATGGTCATGGAGACCAACTACCCGAACGGTCCGGTGGCCCGCGGGTTCAACCCTCAGAACCAGGCCCAGTTCCTGCAGCAGGCCTGGGACTCCTCGAAGGCCGCCGGCACCTCGGGGTTCATGCCGTTCGCCATCGGGGTCAGCTCGCCGGACACGGTGGTGCTCGAGGCCCGGGACACCACCAACTGGGACCTGCTCGGTGTCGGCCTGCGAGACGGCGACCTGGGGTCGCTCGGCGAGCTGTTCCTCGGGGACCAGGAATGGGTGACGACTCGGTTGGCGGACGTCACCCAGCTGGTCGAGGGGCGTTGGGGCCTGTGGGGGCCCGGCAAGGTCCCGTACCCCGGGTTCGACGTGGTGCGGCAGATTGCGGCCGAGACCGCCGGCCGCTAGCTCTCGGCGGCGGTTGCGCCGTCCTTGCCGGCGAAGTCCAGCGACGCAGAGTTCATGCAGAAGCGCATGCCGGTCGGCTGGGGACCGTCAGGGAACAGGTGGCCCAGGTGGGCGCCGCAGTTCCCGCACTCGACCTCGGTGCGGACCATGCCGTGCGACCGGTCCTCCTTGAGCGTGACCTTTGACGGGTCGAGCGCCTCGAAGAACGACGGCCAGCCCGTGCCGGAGTCGAACTTCGTGTCCGAGGTGAACAGCTCCTCGCCGCACACCACGCACCGGTACGTCCCGTCCTCGTGGTGGTCCCAGTACTCGCCGGAGAATGCGCGCTCGGTGCCAGCCTCCTGGGTGACGTGGTACTGCAGCGCGCTCAGGCGCTCCTTCAGACCGTCAAGGTTCGGGTTGTTCGCCATGGCCGGAAGGCTAGTTGCGGCCCGCGAACTCCTTCAGCCGCTCGCTGCGGGCCGTCTCCGTAGCCTCGTGCCGCACCCGCCAGTCGTCGGGGTCACGTCGTTCGGCCCCGGCCATGGCCGCGGTGAGGCACACCAGGGTCCAGAACGCCATCGGGACGGCGGCGGTCGGGGTGAACGGACGGTCGGCGTGCGCCGCCAGGGCGATACCGAGGGCCGGAGCGGCGAGCAGCGTCACCGCCACCTGGCGCCGGGGTGACCACCTGACGAGCCCGAGGTGCTCCAGGGTCCAGTCGACGACGGCCGGCACGGGGAGCAGCCACATGAGGGCCACGGCGACGGTGCCGGGCGTGCCCGGGGCCAGCACCGCGACCAGGACGGCCGTGAGCAGGGCGGCGGGGTAGAGGACCAGGCAGCGGCGGCACACGTGGCGTCCGGCCACGACGGTGCAGCGCTCGAGGTGGTCGGGGCCGTGGTGCGCGAGCCAGCGGGAGGTGCGGGCAGGTCGGACAGCGGTCGGTGCAGCCATGCTGTCCTATCGGCGCCGCGGCAGGGTCCTGTAACCATTTTGGGGAGAGTGCGAGGATGGCGACATGACCGACCTGCCCGGCCACCTCGCCAACCCCGACGACCCGTCGTTCAGCTACCAGGAGTTCTCGCTCCTGCACGAGAACTGCAGCGAGTACGGGCTCCCTGCCCCGTCTGACGTCGTGGTGGAGCGACGGAGCGTCGAGGTCGACGAGGGCAGGGTCGTCTCGGGCCTGGTGTGGGGCGAGGGTCCGCCCGAGGTGGTGCTCGTCCACGGTGGGGCGCAGAACGCCCACACGTGGGACACGGTCGTCATGGCCATGCGGCCGGTGCCGATGGTGGCGGTCGACATGCCCGGCCACGGGCACTCCGGCTGGCGTGACGACGGCCGGTACGACCCACGGTCGTCGGCGGCCGACGTCGCCCGGTTCGTCGAGGAGCATGCGCCGTCGGCATCGGTCCTCGTCGGCATGTCGCTCGGCGGGCTCATGGTCACGGCGCTCGCGGCGTCGCGGCCCGGACTGTTCGAACGGCTCGTAGTCGTCGACGTCACGCCGGGCGTCAACCGTGACAAAGCCTCGGACGTGCATGCGTTCATCGAGGGCCCGCAGTCGTTCCCCACGTTCGGCGAGATCTTCGCCCGGACCCTGGAGTTCAACCCGACCCGCACGCCCGAGTCCCTGCGCCGGGGGATCCTCCACAACGCGCACCGTTTGTCCGACGGGTCCTGGGAGTGGCGCTACGACCGTCGCCGGTTCGACGTCACCGAGTACGACTATTCCGTCGCCCATGTCGACCTGTGGGACGACGTGTCGGCCACCGAGCTCCCGTACCTGCTGCTGCGGGGCGGGACGAGCCCCGTCGTGGACGACGACGACGTCGCCGAGCTGCTCCGGCGACGTCCTGACGCCGTGGTCGAGGTCGTCGAGGGTGCCGGCCATTCCATCCAGGGCGACAAGCCCCTCGAGCTCGCCGTGCGCCTCCAGGCCGAGCTCGACGCCTGCTGACCCCTCCCGTCGCCGTTCTGAGGACGGAACCGGAGCGCCAGGCGCTACGAGGAGCCAGATTTCGGAGGGGGCGGCAGGGGAATGGGCGGTCCGGTCAGGCGGGGGCGACCTCGACGGGGATGGCGTTGAGCGCCGAGTTCCCGCTGAGCG
>CAJANQ010000430.1 GCA_903941145.1 uncultured Actinomycetes bacterium | reverse complement strand
GGCCGCCTGGGCCGCAAAGCCGTCGGCCACGCGCTGGTGGAACTCGATGCCGGCGTCCTCGATACGGTCCCGTGCCCCGCCGGTGCGCCGGACCGACTCCTCGGCCGGGACGGTCAGCAGGACGACCAGGTCGGGGAGCAGCCCGGCGGTGGCCCACACCGACAGGTCGCGCACCTCGGCGGGGTCCAGGCCGCGGCCGTAGCCCTGGTAGGCCACCGACGAGCCGAGGAACCGGTCGCACACCACGTGGCGGCCGGCGGCGAGCGCGGGTTCCACCACCTCGGCCACGTGCTGGGCACGGTCGGCGGCCATGAGGAGTGCTTCTGCCCGGTCGGACAGGCCGGTGGTGTTCCGGCCCAGCAGCACCTCGCGCAGCTGCGCACCGACCGCCGTCCCGCCCGGCTCGCGGGTCTGCATGGCGTCGAGCGCGGCGCTGAGCCGCTCGGCCTGGGTGCTCTTGCCCGACCCCTCGCCGCCCTCGAGCACGACGAACTTCCCGCGGGGGGCCACTAGAGGTCGTCCTTCCGCTCGCGCGGCTTCGGCCGCATCGAGGCCGGCAGGTCGAGCGGCGCGATCTCCGACGTCAGCTCGCCCAGCGGGGGCAGCGCCGGCTCGGCCTCACGCGGGGCGGGGACGCCCTCGGGACCGTCGACCATGCCGAACAGACCCTCGGCCGCGGCGTCGACCGCCTCGACCGTCTCGGGCGGGAACGTCGTCGGGTGGCGGTCCTTGGACTGCGCGGTCGTGGTGGTGCCCAGCGCGCTCCGGAGATGCTCGCGCACGCCGATCTGCATGGACCGGGCGGCGAGCACGCCCGCCGCCACGATGATGATGGCGGCCAGCCAGAGCGTGAGCCGCACACCCGGAATGGCGATCTCGAAACCGAAGACCGACGCGGTGGGGACCTGGTCCCCGGTGGCGCCGGTGGCGGCCTTGGCGAACCCGTTGAAGATGGTGGCCAGCACCGGACCGAGCATGAGCGCCAGCAGCACACACATGCGCACGAGCGTCAGCAGCGTGGTGAACACGCGGCCGCGCAGCTCGTCGTCGGTGTACTCCTGCAGCAGGGTGAACCCGAGCACGTAGACCGACCCGGCGCACACGCCCATGCCGAACACGCCGAGCGCGGCGAGCCAGAAGGTCGACATCGACACGCCGAAGAACAGCGACACACCGGCGAAGATCACCAACAGCGGGAACACCCGCTCCTTGGGGAGGCGCTTCTGCAGCGCACCCAGACTGATGACCCCGACCGCCACGCCCAGGCCCAGCGCCGTGATGAAGAGGGAGAACTTGTTGGCGTCGCCGATGACCCGGAGGGCGAAGGTCGGGCCGAGCGGCACAAGCATGGCGCCGCCCACCAGGCCGGTGGCCAGACCGATCATCACGCCACGCACCACCGGGTTCACGAAGATGAACTCCCAGCCTTCGCGGATCTCGGCGAACGTCCGCTGGAGGAACGACCGTTCCTCCTCGACCGGGTTGCGCTCGGCCGGCGTCTCGATGTCGGCCTCTTCGACACCGGCGTCGCGCAGGTCGGCCGCCTCCTGCTCCGACGCCTCGGCCGCGGCAGCCTGCCGAGCCCTGAGTGCCGTCGACGGCATGCCGCGGAACACGAAGAACCAGAGGATGGCGGCCGAGCACAGGAACGACACGGCGTCGAAGTAGAAGGCGGGCGCGACCTGGGTCGCGATGACGGCCACCGTGGCGCTCTCGGGGAGGGCGCCCACCAGCAGGAACTGGATCGGGCCGGCCACCGGCATGGTGCCGTAGGCCGCGGCGAGCGACAGCGAGTTGGCGGTCGTCAGCTTCTCTGTCGGGACCACGTTGGGGACGGTCGACTCCTTGGCCGCCGACCACATGAGCGTGAAGACCTCGAGCACCAGGCTGGCAACGACCAGACCGGGCACCGTGCGCACCAGCGGCAGGCACATGAACACGACCGCCCGCATGACGTCCGCGGTCACCATGACCTTCTTGCGGTCGATGCGGTCGACGACCACGCCGATGAACGGAGCGATGAAGAGCCCGGGGATGACCCGGGCCGCGATCACCAGGGTGATGGCCACCTCGGGCTGCGACGAGATCGACGCGGCCAGGACCGTGATGGCGAAGAACCCGACCCAGTCGCCAAGCGCCGAGATGATCTGGACGCAGAAGAGCGCAAAGAAGCGCTGCGTCCCGAAGACGCGCACCATCCAGCCGACCTGCTCCTCGGCCGCCCCGTCCGGGACCGGGAGCGAAGCGGGTTCCTGGGCGTCAGCCACCGTCGTCGGCGGGTCCCTCTGACTCGGCGGCGGGCGG
>CAJANQ010000429.1 GCA_903941145.1 uncultured Actinomycetes bacterium | reverse complement strand
CCTGGCAGCGCGCGCCGGTGAGGTGAGCTTTCTGCCCCTGTACGGACTGCCCTTTGGCGTGAAGGACAACGTTCATGTGCAAGGTGTGCCGACCACCTGCGGCTGCCCGAGCTATTCGCGCATGCCAGACGAGACCGCTGAAGCCGTGCGCAGAGCCATTGCCGCGGGCGCGATCTTTATCGGCAAGCAGACGCTGGACCAATTCGCAACGGGTCTGAACGGCACACGCACTCTGGGCGGGCACTGCAAGAACACCTTTGACCCTGAGATCATTCCCGGCGGCTCCAGCTCCGGCTCGGGCGTGGCGGTGGCCGCAGGCCTGGTAAGTTTTTCATTGGGTTCGGACACGGGCGGATCCGGCCGAGTGCCCGCAGCGATGAACCACATCGTCGGCGCCTACGGCTGGGGCCGGCTCGACATGGTCGAGAACCGTCGTGTCGGCATCAAGAGCCGCGAGACCTACGAGGCGCCCGGCGCGCTCGCGCTCATGATGGCGCACGAGGACCTCGAGTCGATCACGCTTGAGCGTGACCTCCAGCGCGAGAAGATCCGCATGGAGCACCGGTACGCCGAGCTGGTGTACGACGGGCTCTGGTTCTCGCCGCTGCGCGAGGCGTTCGACGCGTTCATCGCCGAGTCGCAGGTTCCCGTGACCGGCGAGGTGCGGCTCAAGCTCGAGCCGGGCCGGTGCTTCGTGGTCGGCCGAAAGGCCCCCAAGTCGCTCTACGACTACGGGCTCGCCACGTACGACGCCGCCGACCGGTTCCGGCACGCCGACTCCGAGGGCTTCGTGCGGCTCTGGGGCCTGGGCGTGCAGACCTGGTCGGGCATCCAGGGCCCCGGGTCGGGCCGGTGAGCGACGCCCCGGCGGACGCCGCCGGTTCCCGCGGCCAGCTCTGGCACGGACGGTTCGAGGTGGCCCCGGCCGCCGAGCTCGTCGCGTTCACCGAGAGCCTCAGCTACGACCAGCGGCTGCTGGTCGACGACGTCGCGTGCTCCAAGGCGCACGTCCGCGGCCTGCACCGCGGCGGGCTCCTGACCGCTGACGAACTGGGTGCGCTGCTCGGCGGGCTCGACGCCGTGGAGATGGAGTTCCGGGCAGGCGACCTGGCCTTCGTCGAGAGCGACGAGGACGTCCACACCGCGATCGAGCGCCGGGTCACCGAGCTGGTCGGCCCCGTGGGCGGCAAGCTCCACACCGGCCGGTCCCGGAACGACCAGGTGGCCACCGCGTTCCGCCACTACCTGAAGCGCGCGCTGGCCGACGTCGCCGGTCGGGTCCTGGACCTCGTCGACGTACTCGCAGCCCGTGCCGACCAGGCCGGCACCGGCGACGACGCTGCGTTCCTGCCCGGCTTCACGCACCTGCAGCAGGCACAGCCCGTGCTACTCGCGCACCACCTCATGGCCCACGCCTGGGCGCTGCTGCGCGACGTCGACCGCATCGGCGACTGCCTCGGCCGCATCGACGTCTCGCCGCTCGGTGCCGGGGCGCTGGCCGGCTCGTCCCTGCCGCTCGACCCCGACGGCACGGCCGCCGACGCCGGGTTCGCCGCCCGGTTCGAGAACTCGCTCGACGCCACGTCCGACCGTGACTTTGCGGCCGAGACGCTCTTCGTGCTGTCGCTCTGTGCGGTGCACCTCTCGCGGATGGGCGAAGAGGTCGTGCTCTGGACCACCGAGGAGTTCGGGTTCGCCCGCCTCGACGACCAGTACGCCACCGGTTCGTCGATGCTGCCGCAGAAGAAGAACCCCGACATCGCCGAGCTCGCGCGGGGCAAGGCCGGCCGCGTCATCGGCGACCTCGCGGGGTTCCTGGCCACGCTCAAGTCGCTCCCGCTCGCCTACAACCGCGACCTGCAGGAGGACAAGGAGCCGGTGTTCGACGCGCTGGACACGGTGCGCCTCGCGCTCGGCGCAATGGCCGGCCTCTACCGGACGCTGGAGCTCCGGACCGACCGGATGGCGCAGGCCGCGTCGTCGCCCTACGCCGTGGCGACCGACCTGGCCGAGCACCTCGTGGCCCAGGGGATGCCGTTCCGAGAGGCCCACGGTGTCGTCGGGGCGCTCGTCCGGGAGTCGCTCGACGGCGGCGCCCCGCTGCCCGAGCTCGTGGCCGCGTCGGACCACTTCGGCCCCGAGGTGCAGGAGTGGTTCGTGCCGGGCGCGTCAGCCCGCCGCCGGACGACCCCCGGCGGAGCTGGTCCCGGCCCGGTCACTGCGCAGCGTGCCCGGCTGGCCGAGCAGGTCACCGCAGCCCGCGCAGCAGTCGCCGCACGGCTCGCCGTCGCGCCGTGACGCGCCGACGCGCCGGCGACCCGCTGCTGGAGCCGGTCCGCGACCCTGACCGCTCGCGCCAGCACCTGCAGGACGCCGTGCTGACCGCGCCCGACCAGCTCGAGGCCCGTGCGCTCGTGCTCGGGCTCCTCGACGAGCACGGGGAGTCCCTGGCCGACCGGACGACGGCGCCCGGCCACCTGACTGGCTCCGCCGTCGTCGTTGACGCGGCAGGTGAGCGGGTGCTGGTGCTGCTGCACACCAAGCTGCAGCGGTGGCTGCAGCCCGGCGGCCACGCCGACGGCGACCACGAGCTGGCCGGGGTCGCGCTCCGTGAGGCCACCGAGGAGACCGGGATCGAGGGGCTCGAGGTGGTGCTCCCTGCCGTCGACCTCGACGTGCACGAGGTCGACCACGGCGACGCGCTCGGCACCCACCTGCACCTCGACCTGCGGTTCCTGGTGCTGGCGCCGACCGACGCGGTCGTCGTCGGCAACCACGAGTCGCAGGGACTCCGGTGGGTCACGCTCGACGAGCTCGAGGACCTTGCCGACGAGGCGGGGCTGGTCCGGCTGGCCCGCCTGGGGCTCGATGCCGCCGCGCAGGCCTGACCGTCAGCCCACGTCCTGGGGCGTCTCGCAGGCCGGCATCTTGTTGACCTGCGCAAAGGCGTCGATGGCGCGCGACAACTGACGGGCGCCCTTTGTCGACTCCAGGAACCGGGCGTCCTCACCGGCCTGGAGCTCCTTGGCGTACACGGCCCGGTCCTCCACGTGCTGGTCCCAGTCGGCGACCCACTCCCGGACGCCCTTGTCCTCCGGCGCGTCGCCGGTCGGCTGGATGTCGCTGAGTCTGTCGACCATGGCGGCGAGCTCGGCGTTGGCGGCGGCGACGGTGTCGCCGCGCTCCTTGGGGTTTGCCGCCATCGAGGCGATCGGCAGGGCGTCGACCTTCTTCATTGCCGCGGCGCAGATCTCTTCGGCAGCGACCGGGAACGTGCGGTCGGTCAGCTCGTCGATCTGCTTGGCCGGCCGGTAGAAGAACAGGATGTAGAGCCAGCCGACCACGAGCACCAGCACCGCAGTAGTCACCAGCGCGACCCGCAGACGGCGTCGCGGTTGGTCGTCGGGGACCAGCGCCCCGGGGACGGGGCCGTCGCCCTGGGACTGGGGGGTGGGGGAGTCCGGCATGGCCCAAGTATGGCGTCCGGCCCCTGCCGGTCCGGTATCAGCCGCCCGGCTCGGACGGTAGCGACGTCGGCGGCAGGGTGGTGGTCGTGGTCGTCGTCGTGGTCGTCGTGGTCGGTGGTGGTCCGACCACCTCGAACCACACGGTGCTGCCCGAACGCACCGAGCTCCCTGGAGCGGGGCTCTGGGCCACGATCTGGTCCGGGACCGCACCGGTCACCCTGGTGTCGATCTGCTGGGGAACGAGTCCGGCGCTGCGGAGGCGGGCCTTGGCGGCGGCCGGGCTGAGGCCCGACAGGACCGGCACCCTGGTGTACGAGAGGTTCTCGCTCGCCACCGGTTGGGTCACCGACGGGCTCGCAGGTGGCACGGTCGTGGTGGGTGGGAGTGCCGGGGCCAGCAGGTCCACGAGCGGGAGCGGCGGCGTGGTCGCGAGCGCACCCTGCATGTAGGAGCGCCAGATCGCCGCAGGATAGGTGCCGCCGAACACGGTGATCCGGGTGTTGGGCGAGCTCATCGAGACCAGCTCCCTGCGGCCGTTGCGGTCGGCCCGAGGCTGCGCGAACCCGACCCAGACGGCGGTGGCGAGCTGGGGCACGTACCCGCAGAACCAGGCGTCGGTGTTGCGCTGGGCGGAGCCGGTCTTGCCCCCGGCGGGACGGTCCAGCGCAGCGTCTTTGCCGGTGCCGCGGACCACGACCTGCTCGAGGATCCCCGAGACCCGTCGGGCCACGTCGGGATCGATCGCCTTCGACTGCTCCGGGCTGTGCGAGTAGAGCACGTCACCGTTGCCGGCCGTCACCGAGGTGACGTAGGTGGGCTCCACATGGACCCCGGAGTTGGCGAACGTCGCGTAGACCGACGCCATGTCCTCGACCGTCGCGTTGTTGGTGCCGAGCACCGCGGCGGGGTTGGCCTGCAGGTCCGTGTGGACGATGCCGAGCTTCTTGGCAGTCTCGATGGACCGCTGCGGCCCTACGTTCTTGTCCAGGATCACGTTCGCGTAGCAGGTGTTCGACGAGACCACCGTGCACTCCTCGAGCGTGCCGCTGCCGATACCGCCGCCCTTGACCTTCCAGACGCCGCCCGGGATCCTGAGCGTGGTCGCCGCAGGGGCGGGGTACCGCTTGGCCGGCGACACGCCGTTGTCGAGCGCGGCGGCGAGGACGATGGGCTTGAACGACGAACCAGTCTGGCGCCCGG
>CAJANQ010000428.1 GCA_903941145.1 uncultured Actinomycetes bacterium | reverse complement strand
TGACGAAGATGCGGGCCACCACCTCTCGCTCGGCACCCTCCGGCGCGGCCTCGTGTACTACTGGTGCCATGGTGCGAACGTCGTCGGCCGACAGCCAGTTGATGATGGCGCCGTCGCTCTCTCGGCCGGCCAGCCGGAGCATGCCGGGGCGCAGCGCGGCGACCATGACCTTGGGCGGTTCGGCCACCTTTACGCCCAGCCGGAACCCGTTCACGTCGCGGTTGCCGACGGTGGCCGAGACCTTGTCGCCGCCCATCGCATCGCCCACGAACCGGACCATGTCACGGACCTGCCGATAGGGCTCCTCGAACGGGATCCCGTTCCACCGCTCGACGATCACGTCGCTCGACGTGCCGATGCCGAACACGAACCGTCCAGGGGCCGCGGCAGCCATCGTGGCCACCGACTGCGCCATGAGCGCTGGCGACCGGGTGAACGCCGGGACGATTGCCGTGCCCAGCCGCAGCTCGGGAGCCCAAGCGGACGCCAGCGCCAGCGGCGTGAACGCGTCGTACCCGTCGGCCTCGGCCGACCACACATCGGTCCAGCCCCGGTCGGCCAGCTCCTTGACCCACTCCCGCTGCTCTACGAGCGGGATGTCGAGGAACGGGATCGTCATACCAAGTCGGTCCATCGGGCCACCCTAGGCAGGGTCGAACCCTGCCCACGATCACGGTTAGCGTCAGGCCCCGACGACGACGTTGTGAGGAGTTCAGATGGTCGACATGCCGTGGCAGGGCGATGCCTGCTCGCTGGTGGACGAGTTCCGGGCCAAGGGCCGGTCCCCGCGAGAGGAGCTCGACGCGACGCTCGCCGCGGTCGACCGCAGCGAGCTCAACGCGTTCTCGTTCGTCGACCCGGCGCTCGCCCAGGCGAAGGCCGACGTCGCGGACGTGCACCTGCCCTTCGGCGGCGTGCCGTTCGGCGTCAAGGAGCTCAGCCGCTACAAGGGGTGGCCCGACACCGACGCCTGCCTGGTGTTCCAGGACCGCGTCGCCACCACGACCGAGACCGGCATCCGCCGCGCCGAGGAGCTGGGCGGTGTTGTGCCGTTCGGCCTCACCACGGCCTCGGAGTTCGGCGGTCTCAACGTGAGCGTCACCAAGCTCAACGGCGTCACGCACAACCCGTGGCAGCAGGGCCGCACCGCCGGTGGTTCCTCCGGCGGCAGCGCCGCAGCGGTAGCCGGCGGCATCACCACCCTCGCGTCGGGCGGCGACGGCGGCGGGTCCATCCGCATCCCCGCCGCGTTCTGCGGCCTGCCCGGCATGAAGGGCACCGCCGGGCGCATTCCCAGGGGTCCGCAGACCTCGATCCACCCGATGACGGTCGTGACTGGCGTGATGTGTCGTTCGATCCGCGACATCGCCCGCTACTACGACGTCACGTCGGGCTACGACTCGCGCGACCCCTACTCGCTGCCCAGGATCGAGGGCTGGGAGCACAATCTGGGCTCGTACCACCACGAGCTCCGCGGCAAGAAGGTCGTCATCACGCCCGACCTCGGCATCGCGGTCGTCAACCCGGCCCTCGCCCAGATGATCGTGGAAGCCGGCCAGGAGCTGGCCCGCGCCGCTGGGCTCGAGGTCGTCGACGTCCCAGTGCAGCTTCCCGGCCTGGGCCTTGAGTGGGCGATCGGCAACCTGGCGAGCCTCAAGGCCGAGCTGGGCGACCTCTGGCCTGGCTGCGAGTCCGACATGACGCCCGAGATGGCGTTCGGCATGCACGTCGCCCAGGAGTCCTACAGCCTCGACATGATGGCCCGCTCCGAGGAGGCCCGGACCCGGGCCAACGAGACGCTCGCCGACGTGTTCGACCAGGTCGACTTCATCTTCAGCGCCACCAACCCCGACGCGGCGTTCCCGGCCAACGTGAGCCTGAACACCCGGGTCGGCAACGAGCACGTGGGACCCGAGAACAACGGCGCGCTCACCATCCCCTACAACATCGTGGGCAACCCCTCGCTCTCGCTCCCGGTGGGCCACCTCGACGGTCTCCCGGTCGGCATGCAGGTCGCGGCGACGCACCACCAGGACGCGCTCCTGCTGGACCTGGGCGTGCTGTGGGAGCGGGAGCGGCCGTGGCCGCTCGTCGCGCCCTCGGCGCCGTGCTGACCGGGTCGCCTCCGGCTCCGTGCTGACCGGGTCGCCTCCGGCTCCGTGCTGACC
>CAJANQ010000427.1 GCA_903941145.1 uncultured Actinomycetes bacterium | reverse complement strand
TCACCTTCACGGCGTGACGCTTCACCTTGACAGGGTGCAGGTGGTACAGCACCGAGTTCATGATCACGTAGGAACGGTTACGGGGGCTGTCTGAGTAGCCCTTCCGGAAGATCGAGCCCGGCCGGAAGATGGAGTTCCATGCCTGAGAGCCCTGCGTCGCATCGACCACGTCGTTGACGCGGTCTTGCAGCTTCTTGCCGGGGGAACCCTGCATCGTCTTGGCCACGGGGTACTCCTACTCCTCTGTGTCCTGAGCCGTCGAATCTCTGTTCTTGCGTCGTTATGTACTGGCTAGGCGAGCCGCATGCCGTAGCCGTAGCCGTGGCTGGAGGTCCGCTGGTGGGCGTCGCCGGCGGCCGCGGGGTCGCCGATCTTGCCCAGGATGATCACGCCGGTCGGGCACCGGTCCACGCAGAGTGCGCAACGGGTGCAGACGTCGTCGTCGATGAGGAACACCGTGTGGTCCGACGGGTCCAGGCCCGGAAGGTCGACCCCCACGGACTCCTCGATCGACGAGGGCTGGACCATGTGGATGCACTTCCACGGGCAGATGTCCACGCAGCCTTCGCACATGATGCACTCGGACTGGTCGATGTGGATGAACTGCTTCGGCTTGACGGCCTTCGCCAGGTAGTCGGCGTCGACCTCCTGGAGGACGTAGTCGTCCCGGAACTCCGGAAGCGGCGGGTTGGCATCGGTGACACCCATGGTCCAGCGCTCCTCAGGCCCGCTTCATGAGCGGACGGCCGTACGACGTGACGGGCTCGATGGCCTTCTGGGCCTTGGCACGCTCGCCGCGGTTCTGCCACCAGCCCCAGATCCAGATCTGGCCGCCGAGGAACACCACGTAGATAAGGGTCGCGATGATGTCGCGGAAGATCTGTGCCGAGATCACCATGGGGAACCAGGGGGTCTGCAGCGACCAGCCCGTGAACGGCATGGTGATCTGGCCGCCGGGGCCGAACCAGATGCGGTCGGGGCGCCAGCTGAGCTCGGAGTCGGCCCAGGTCAGGAACTGGTGGGGCACCACTCCGTAGATCCAGAACAGCAGGAAGAAGATGTAGGTGCCGGCAACGGCAGCCTCGCCCCAGGTGAGCGGCGTCCCCACGGGACGACGCTTGGCGTAGGGGAAGATGGGTGCGATGAGCGCCGCAGCGATGAGCAACGACGTCAGGAATGCGACCACCGACGACCTCCGTCGACCTTCACGTTGATGATGTGTCCGAACCTAGATACTTGTGAAACTACTCACAAGGAGCCGGGCATCTGGCGACAGGTACCCGACAACAGGGGAAGGTCTACCACGCGCAGGACAGAGGTGGCACATTCACCCTGGTTCGTCGGAAGGGTCCCGGACTGCATAGAGTGAGCCCGTGCGTCCCCCCTGGGACCGATTGTTCCGAAGTCGCGAAGTTTGTCGTCGCGGAGGCAGCGTTGACCGAGATTCCCGAGCACCTTCTGGCCCGTAGCAAGGCCCGCCGAGACGGCGGGGCTGCGGGTGGCGGCGACGCCACCCCCGCTGCCGCACCTGCCGCCGACGCCGGCGGTTCCGCCGCCGTCGAGAAGTCCGCACCGGCCGCCACGGCCGTCGTCGACTCCACGCCGGCCGTGCCGGACCCCGTCGCCCCCTGGGTCGAGGCTGCGCAGAAGCGCAAGAAGATCCCGTTCTGGGCGGTGCCCGTCCTGGCGTTCCTTCCCATCTGGGCCGTGCTCTACGCACTCACGCTCGACCTGCCGACGGCGACCGAGCCCGGTCCGCTGCAGCTGGGCGCCGAGGTCTACGCCAAGTGCGCCGGCTGCCACGGTGCGGGCGGCGGCGGCAACGGCGCCATCCCGGCGCTGACCGGCGAGTCGGCAGTCACCAAGCTCTTCCCGAAGCCTGCCGACATGATCACCTGGATCGCGCTCGGCACCGCCGGCTACCAGTCGGCCGGCATCGCCAACTACGCCGAGGGCTACCCCGTGGGCGGCTCCGGTGCGCAGATGCCGGCATGGCTGACCTCGCTCTCCGCCGAGGAGATCATGTCGGTCACGCTCCACGAGCGCGAGGCCTTCAACGGTGAGACCTTCGACATCGCCATGTGGGAGGACGGCTTCGAGGAGACCCTTACGAAGCTGCTCCCGGCCGACAAGGTCGAAGAGTTCATGATGGTGCTCGAGGAGTGGAAGGCGAACCCGCCGGCCTGATGCGCCGACGTCGCACCGCCGTCGCTGCGGCGCTGCTGGTCCTGACCACCGGTGCCCTCGGCACCGCCTGCTCCCGTGACGACGGCCCCGCCGCGCCGCGGACCACCACCACACAGGCCGGCCCTCCCGCCACGCTGCCGTTCAGCAGCGTCTCCCAGGCCGAGCTGGCCCGACAGGCCGGCCTGGTGCTGCCCGCCGGCACGGCCGACTTCCTGACCGCCCAGCTGCAGAACCGCGCACAGCTCGACGTCACCTTCACCTTGCCGGCCGACCAGGCCGCTGCGTTCGTGACGGACTCGAACCTCAAGGAGCCAGTGGCGGGCAAGCGGGTCGTGACGCACACCTCACCGCTCTGGAAGCTCAACGTCGACGGCGAGATCCGCGGCACGGTCCGCACCGTGACCACACCCGACGGCGCCAAGCTCCGGCTGGCGGTCGAACTGGTGGACGAGCCGGGCGGACGCGTGCGCGTCCGGATGGTCGTCAGCCCAGCAGGCCGCTGAGGGCGACCCGGGCCACCCGGTGGCCCGAGGCGGTGAGCGCTGCAGCGTCACCGTCGGCCTGCGCAGTGAGCAGCCGCCCGAACGTGTAGTCCTGGCCCGGAACGGCAAGGTCCTCGGGTCCGCCCACCTCGGGCACGTCGAGCACCTGGACCACCACGATGCGGTCGGGGCCGCCCTTGTGCAGCTGCCCGGTCGAGTGCAGGAACCGCGGGCCGATGCCGAGCGTGGTCGGCACGCCGAGCCGGTCCCCGAGCGTCCGACGGGCCGTCTCGAGCGACGGCTGCAGCGCCGGGTCCACGAACGCGGCCAGCACGAGCGCGTCGCCCGGGCGCACCAGCGCGAGCGCATCGTCCAGGGCGACAGTTGCAGGCGGCTCGCCGGCATTGCCCGCCAGCGCAGCTCGGGCCTCGATCTTGGCCGACTCCACATCGGGCTGGTCGAACGGGTTCACGCCGAGCGACACGCCGGCCACCGCCGTGGCGAACTCCCAGCCGAACACCTGGGCTCCCAGGTCGGCGGGCTCCTCGACGGCGAGGTGCACCGACGGGGCGTCGAGCGGGCCGTGGTCGACCTCCCCCACCACCGCGTAGATGCGCGTCCCGGGGTCGGGCGCCGCGGCGTCCTCGCCGACGACGGGGAGCACGCCGACGCCATGCTTGCCGGTCGACTCGGCCACCAGCTGCTCGACCCAGTCGCCGAACGCGGACAGGCGGGGGTCGACCAGGAGGGTGAGTCGGTCTCGGCCGGCCTGCGCCGCGACGGCCATGAACGCACCGAGCTGGGCGCCGACGTGCTGGTCGACGGGCGTGTCCGGCCCCAGCACTGCCGAGGCCTCGTCGGCCGTGTCGAGCAGGTCGTCGCCGTCGAGGCCCAGGAGTGCGGCGGGCAGCATGCCGAACGCAGACAGGGCCGAGAAGCGGCCGCCGATCTCGGGGACGCCGTGGACCACGGCACGGAACCCGCGCTCGGTGGCCAGCGCCTCGAGGCCGGACCCCGGGTCGGTGATGGCGACGAAGGCCGAACCGACCGGGTGACGGTCCCAGAGCGCGTCGAGGTGGGACCGGGTCTCGACCGTCGAGCCCGACTTGGACGCCACCACCACGAGCGTGCGGTCGGCAGGGGTCTGGTCCAGGACGCGCCGCACCGCGGCCGGGTGCGTGGAGTCGAGCACCTGCATGGCCGGGAACCCCTCCCCGCGCTCGAAGGTCGTCGCCAGCAGCTCGGGGAACAGGCTGGAGCCGCCCATGCCCACGAGGACCACGTGGTCGAACTCGTCGCTCACGCCGTCGGCCAGCTCGGTCCACTGCGGCCACGAGCCGAGCGAGCGGGGCACCACGTGCAGCCAGCCGAGCCGGTCGGCCACCTCGGCAGGGTCCTCCTGCACGACCGTGTGGTCACCGTCCCAGAGGCGGGCCACGACGTCGAGGTGGGTGAGCCGCGCCATCTCGGCGTCCCAGGCCTCGGACAGGTCACCGAGCTCGAACCGTGCGGTCAACATCATCAGGCTCCTGCGGCCAGGTCGGCCATGGCCTCGTGCGCGGCGTCCACCGTGCGGGACAGCTCGGCGGGACCGTGGGCCAGCGACGGGAACATGACCTCGTACGGGCCAGGCGCCAGGGCGATGCCGCGGTCGAGCATCCCGTGGAAGAACGCCGGGTAGTGGCCCAGCAGCACCGAGGCCCGGGCCGAGGAGAAGTCGGTCGGGGCGGAGTCCCCGAAGAACAGCCCGACAAGGGGGCCGACCTGGGGCACGACGGCCGGGACACGGGCGGCGTCGGCCGCAGAGCGCAGCCCTTCGGCCAGCACCGTCGCGTTGGCCGTGAGCTGGTCGTAGGCGCCGGCGTCGAGCTCGGACAGCACCGCCATACCTGCGGCGGTGGCGAGCGGGTTCCCCGAGAGCGTGCCGGCCTGGTACACCGCGCCGAGCGGGGCCAGGTGGGCCATCACCTCGGCAGAGCCGCCGAAGCAGCCGACCGGCAGACCGCCGCCGATGACCTTGCCGAAGCACCAGACGTCGGGCTGCACGCCGGACCACTCCGTGGCGCCGCCGACTCCCAGGCGGAACCCGGTGATGACCTCGTCGAACAGCAGCAGCGCGCCCACGCGGTCGCACTCCGCCCGGAGTCCGGCGAGGAACTCCGTTGTCGGCGGGACGAGCCCCATGTTGGCGGCCACCGGCTCGACGCACACCAGGCCGACGTCCGCCGACAGCGTGGGCACGACGTTGTAGGGCAGCACGACGGTGTCGGCGATGGCGCCGACCGTGACGCCGGCGGAGTCAGGGGCGGTGGCGGCGGCCATGTCGCCCTCGGCCACACCGGAGCCGGCTGCGGCCAGGAGCGCGTCCGAGTGGCCGTGGTAGTTGCCCTCGAACTTCACGATCACCGAGCGACCGGTGGCGCCCCGCGCCAGCCGCAC
Organism: uncultured Actinomycetes bacterium; assembly: GCA_903941145.1. Taxonomy (GTDB): domain Bacteria; phylum Actinomycetota; class Acidimicrobiia; order Acidimicrobiales; family Microtrichaceae; genus CAJANQ01. The sequence continues at coordinate 8,060 of CAJANQ010000427.1, read as the reverse complement.
CGCCGACATCGCAGCCTCGGTGCCAGAGGACGTCAGGCGCACCTGCTCGATGCCTGGCACCCGGGAGCAGATCTCCTCGGCGAGACGGACCTCGCCGGGGGTCGGGGCGCCATAGGTGGTGCCGCGGCCGGCGGCGTCGCGCACGGCCTCGACCACCTTGGGGTGAGCGTGGCCCAGGATCGACGCGCCGTAGGACTGCACGTAGTCGATGAACTCGTTGCCCTCGACGTCCCACACCCGTGCGCCCTCGCCGCGGGCCACGAAGTACGGCGTGCCGCCGACCGAGCGGAACGCCCGCACCGGTGAGTTCACGCCCCCGGGGATGCGGCGGAGGCCACGCTCGTACAGCGAGGCGTTGGTGTCAGGGGTGGTCATGGGTAGAGGACCTCGGCGACGGATCGGGTGAAGTAGGTGAGCACCATGTCGGCGCCGGCCCGCTTGACGGCGGTGAGCTGCTCGAGCGCCACGGCGTCGCCGTCGATCCAGCCCTTCTCCGCCGCCGCGTGGACCATCGCGTACTCGCCGGACACGTGGTAGGCGGCCAGCGGCACGTCGGTCATCGCACGGACCTTGGTGAGCACGTCGAGGTAGGTGAGCGCCGGCTTGACCATGACCATGTCGGCGCCCTCGTCGAGGTCGGCCTGCACCTCGGCGAGCGACTCGCGGACGTTGTGCCAGTCCTGCTGGTAGGCCCGCCGGTCGCCGCCGTCGGCGATCTCGACGTCGACGGCGTCGCGGAACGGGCCGTAGAGCGCCGAGGCGTACTTGGCGGCATAGGCCAGGATCGCCGTGTCGGCATGCGACGAGCCGTCGAGCGCGGCGCGGATGGCCCGGACCTGTCCGTCCATCATCCCGGACGGGGCGCACACGTCGACCCCGGCGTCGGCCTGGGCGACGGCCACCTGGGCGTACCGCTCGAGTGTGGCGTCGTTGTCGACGGTGCCGGCCGGGGTCAGGAGCCCGCAGTGGCCGTGGTCGGTGTACTCGTCGAGGCACAGGTCGGCCATGAGCACGATCTCGTCGCCGAACTCGTCGCGCAGGTCGCGCAGCGCCACCTGGACGATGCCGTCCGGGTCGGACGCGCCGGTGCCCGCCGCATCCTTGGAGGCGGGCACGCCGAACAGGATGACGGCCGGGACACCCAGGTCGACCAGTTCGCGGACCTCCTGGCGGAGCGACTCCCGGGTGTGCTGCACCACGCCGGGCAGCGACACGATCGGCTGCGGGTCGACGATGCCCTCGCGCACGAACAGTGGCGCCACCAGGTCGTCGACGGTCAGACGGGTCTCGGCGACCAGGCGCCGGAGCGCAGGGGTGCGCCGCAGCCGGCGCAGGCGTCGTTCGGGGAAGGCCACGGCGGAATCCTACGGGCCTGCGCCCGCTACCCGCCCAGCCCGGTGCCGTGGCCGCCGACCAGCGCCGCCAGACGGGGCACGTCGAGCTCCATGCAGGACGACACCTGCAGGTCGGCATGGGAGAAGTCCATGGCCTGGGTGAGGTAGCTGGGCACCGCGACCGCCCACATGCCGGCCGCCTTGGCGGCGGTGACGCCGTGGACCGAGTCCTCGAGCGCCACTGCGGTGGCCGGGTCGACCTCCATCCGTTCGCAGGCGATCCGGTACAGCGCAGGGTCGGGCTTGGTCAGGTGGACCTCGTCGCCGGTCACGACGGTCGCCAGACGGTCCAGCAGCCCCCGCTCCCCCAGGTGCAGCTCGACCCAGTCGGCGGGCGAGGAGGACGCCACCCCGTAGCGGACGCCGGCCTCGTCGAGCTGGTCGAGCAGCAGGCCCACGCCGGGCAGCAGCTCCAGCTCACGGGCGCACTCGACGGCGGCGAGCCGCCGGGCGGGCACCCACTCGGGCCGGTCGATCGCGTGACCGAGCTGCCCTTCGAGCACGTCGGCCCAGTGCGGGTGGTCGGTGGTCCCGATGAACGTGAGCCACAGGTCGAGCGAGAGCTCTGTCCCGTGCGCCGTGAAGACGTCGGCGACCGTTCGGTACTCGCACCACTCGGTGTCGAGGAACAGACCGTCGAAGTCGAGGACGACCGAGAACCCGCTCATTCCTGCCACCTCACCGTGCGAAGTGCCGGACGAGCGCGTCGACCAGGCCGTCGAGCGTGTGGACGCCGGCCTCGACGGTCACGGTGAGCCCGGCCTCCTGCGCCGTCGCCGCCGTGACGGGGCCGATGGCGGCGACGACCGGCGGGACCGGGGCACCGGTGGCGACGAAGTTGGTGACGGTCGACGACGACGTGAACGTGATGGCGTCGGCGGCAGCAACCTGCTCGGCCGTCTCAGGCGTCACCTGCGCCGGCTGCGTGCGGTAGGCGGTCACGACGTCGACGTCCCAGCCGGCCGCGGCGAGACCCTCGGGCAGGACGTCGCGGGCCACCTCGGCCCGGGCCAGCAGGACCGTGTTGCGGCCCGACGGCGCTGGGAACACCTCGAGGAGCCCTTCGGCGACAAACCGCTCCGGCACCAGGTCGCACACCAGGTGGTGCTCGGCCAGCACGTCGGCGGTGCCGGGGCCGATGGCGGCGAGCCGCACGCCGGCCAGGTCGCGGCCGTCGCGCAGCTCGGCGCAGAACCGGCGGGCGCCGTTGGGCGAGGTCAGCACGACCCACTCGTAGTCGGCCACGCGGGCGACGGCGTCGCGCAGGGCCGCACCACCGTCGGCGGGCTCGGTGACCGCGATGGTCGGGACCTCGAGCACCTGGGCACCCAGACGGCGGAGGCGACCGGACAGCTCGCCGGCCTGCTCGGCGGTGCGGGTCACCACGACGGTCCGGCCGAACAGCGGACGGGACTCGAACCAGTTCAGGTCGACTGCCGCGACCTCGCCCACGACGACGGTGGCCGGCGGGCGGACGTCGGACAGGTCGAGCGAGCCGAGCGTGCCGCGCAGGGTCTGCTGCTCGGGCCGGCTCCCCCACCGCACGGCGGCGGCCGGGGTCTGCGGGTCGCGGCCGCCGGCGACCAGCCGGGCCGAGATCTCGGGCCAGCGCTTCACGCCCATGAGCACGACGAGCGTGCCGCCGAGGGCGCCCATGGCCTCCCAGTCGACCTCGGGCTCGCCCTTGGCCGGGTCCTCGTGGCCGGTCACGACCGTGACCCAGGCCGAGTGGCCGCGCAGTGTCACCGGGATGCCGGCCGAGCTCGGTGCGGCGACGGCCGACGTCACGCCGGGCACGACCTCGAAGTCGATCCCGGCCTCGGCGAGCGCCATGGCCTCCTCGGCGCCGCGGGCAAAGACGAACGGGTCACCGCCCTTGAGCCGGACGACGCGCCGGCCGGTGCGGCCCAGCTCCACGAGGAGCTCGTTGATCCGGGTCTGGGCGTCGGCCGGGCCGCCGGGGTGCTTGCCGACGTCGACCAGCTCGGCGGTGGCCGGGGCCAGGTCGCGCAGCTCGGCCGGGGTCAGCCGGTCGTGCACGACCACCTCGGCGCTGGCCAGCAGCTCTGCGGCGCGGACGGTGAGCAGCCCGGGGTCGCCGGGCCCCGCGCCCACCAGGTAGACGGTCACGGCTCGAGCCCCAGCAGGTCGCGCAACGCCCGGGCGGCCTCGCGGCCGAGCGTGTCGGGGTCGTTGCCGGACGACAGGTGCTGCTCGGTGCGGCCGGCGCCGTCGGACAGCACCGCCCGGAGCACCAGCGCGTCTCCGTCCCCAGCAGCACCGGGGAGGGCATGGGCACCGGCGGGGAGCGTGCAGTCGCCACCCAGCTCGGCCAGGAACGCCCGCTCGGCGTCGACCCGGCGACGGTCGGCCGGGTCCTCCAGCGCGGCGAGCAGCTCACAGGTCGCGGTGTCGTCGGTGCGGCACTCGAGCGCCAACGCGCCCTGGCCGACCTGCGGGACCATGAGCCCGACGGGCAGGACGTCGGTGAGCCGGTCGGCCAGTCCGAGCCGCTCCAGCGCGACGGCGGCGACCACGATCGCGTCGACCGAGTCGGCCTGGGCCAGGCGAGTCGCCATGTTGCCGCGCAGGTCCTGGAACCGGAGGTCCGGGCGGAGACGGGCCAGCTGGGCGCGGCGGCGGGCCGACCCGGTGGCCACGACGCCGTCGGTCGGCAGGTCCTGCAGGCGGCAGCCGACCAGGGCGTCGCGGGCGTCACCGCGGGCCGGGACCGCAGCGAGTACCAGGCCCTCGGCAGTCAGCGCCGGGAGGTCCTTGGCGGAGTGCACGGCTACGTCCGCGCGGCCGTCGAGGACGGCGGCCGAGACCTCCTTGACGAAGACCCCCTTTCCGCCGATCTCCGACAGCGGGACGTCGGTGCGGCGGTCGCCCTCGGTCGTCATCGGGACCAGCTCGACCTCTAGCCCTGGGTGCGCGGCACGCAGGAGGTCCGCCGTGTGCTCGGCCTGCCAGCGGGCCAGCGGCGACTCGCGAGTGGCCAGCCGGACGGTCATGACCGGTGCCTCAGGGAAGGTCGAACAGGTCGCGGATGGAGTCCGCGAGCCGGTCGCCCTGTGCCGTGCCCGCCGCGTCCTTGAGCCGGACCGAGGGCCCGTGCAGGAGCTTGGCCACCAGGCCGCGGGTGAGCGCCTCGACGACCTCGCGGTCGGCGGGGTCCAGACCGGCGAGCTTGGCGCCGAACCGGTCGAGCTCGGCGGCCCGGAGCTGCTCGGCGAGGTCGTGCAACGACCCGATGACCGGCGCGACCTCACGGGCCGAGGCAGCGGCCTCGAAGCGGGCGATCTCCTCGTCGACGATGGCCTGCACCGCGACGACCTCACGGGCCCGCTCGGCCTTGGAGGCCTCGGTGAACGCCGCGACGGAGTCCATGTCGAGCAGGTCGACGCCCTCGAGCAGGGCGACCCGGGGGTCGACGTCACGGGGCATGGCCACGTCCACGACCAGCAGCGGCGACGTGCGGCGGTCGAGCGTGGAGGCCACGGAGTGCAGGTCGATCACCGGGTCGGGTGCGTCGGTGGCCGAGATGACGACGTCGCAGCCGACGAGCTCGTCGGTCACTGCGTCGAGGCCGACGGCCCGGGCCACGGTCTCGGGCGCCCGGAGGCGGGTCTGCTCGACGAGCGCCTCGGCCGAGTCGAGCGAACGGTTGGCCACGACGAGCGACCCCACGCCGGCGTCGGCGAGGAACGAGGCCACGGCCCGGCCGACCGAACCGGCACCCACAACCATGACCGAACGGTCGTGGAGCGAGCCGAGGTGGTCGGCGGCAAGGAGGACCGACGCCTGGGACACCGAGGTAATGCCGTGGCCGATGCGGGTCTCGGAGCGGGCCCGCTTGCCCACCTCGACCGCATGGCGGAACAGCAGGTTCAAGCCACGTCGGGCCGTGCCCTCGGCCATGGCCAGCTCCCACGCGCTGCGGACCTGGCCGTGGATCTCGTGCTCGCCCGGCACTGCGGAGTCGAGCCCGGCGACGACCTCGAACAGGTGGCGGACTGCGGCCTCGTCGTAGTGGACGTAGAGGTTGTCGGCGAAGTGCTCGGGCGGCAGGTAGGTGAGGTCGGCGAAGAAGTCGCGGACCTCGTCGTAGGTGCCGTGGAAGCGCTCGGCGATCAGGTACACCTCGGTGCGGTTGCAGGTCGCCAGCACCGCCACCTCGGACGAGTGCTCTCCGGCGTCGAGGCCGTGGAGGAGCTTCGGCATGCGTTCCGCGTCGACAGCCATCCGCTCGAGGAGCTCGAGAGGTGCCGTTCGATGGTTCGCTCCGACTACGACGACTGCCACGCCTGCAGGCGCTCCTTCGCTAGTGCCGTCCGACCAGCACGGACGGCCTCAAGGATGGTCGCCGCCTGCTCCGACCGCCAATCGACCGGGGCGGGTCGACGCCCGTCGTTCCGCAGACTACGACGCACCTCTCCGACCACCCGAACCAGGGCGGTCAACTGCTGCTCGTCGAGCCCCAGGAGGCCGTCCAGCCCCTCGTCGAGCTGCTGGGCGACGAACCGCGCCACTGAAGGGGCCTGGCCCCCAGTGGACACCGAGACGTGCACGGGGCCGCGCCGCACCGGTGTGGTCCATGTCACGTCACCGGCAGGCGCGTCGTCGGCCCGGTTGACCAGCACACCGTGCTCGCGGGCCACCGCGGCCGCCAGCTCGTTGACCTCGGTGCGGTCGGTCGCGACCACCACCAGGGCGGCTCCGGGGAACACCCGCTCCAGCACGTCGCGGGTCGCAGGGACCTGCTCGAGCTCCAGCGCGCCGGAGCCCGCAAGGTCGGCCAGTTCGACCAGCTCGTCGGTGACGTCGGGGGCGACGACCGTGACCCGTGCTCCGGCACCGACCAGGTCGCGGGCCCGTCGGGTGCCGACCGTCCCTCCACCGACGACCACGCAGCGCCGGCCGTCGACGTTCCAGGACAGGACCAGGGTCACGACGAAGAGACCCGGCGACGGGCCGGGGCCCGACGGACGGGCGCGGCCTCGCGGCGCTCCTCGTGGAAGGCCAGGATCTGCAGCTCGACAGCCAGGTCGACCTGCCGGACCACCACGTTGGCGGGCACGTCCAGGACGATCGGGGCGAAGTTCAGGATGGAGGTCACCCCGGCCGCCACGAGCGTGTCGGCGGCACCCTGCGCCGCGGCGGGCGGGGTGGCGACCACTCCGATGGAGACGCCGTGGTCCCGAACGATCTGGGGCAGGTCGGACTCGTGCTGGACGACCAGGCCGCCCAGCTTGCGGCCCACGGTCCCGCTGGCGACGTCGACGACGCCCACGATCGTGAAGCCGCGCTCGCGGAAGCCGGCGAACTTGGCGAGGGCGGAGCCCAGGTTGCCGGCGCCGACGATGACGCACGGCCAGTCGTGGGTCAGGCCCAGCTCGCGGCGCACCTCGACGAGGAGCCGGTCGACCTCGTAGCCGACGCCACGGGTGCCGTAGGAGCCGAAGTACGAGAGGTCCTTGCGCACCTTGGCAGCGTTCACGCCGGCCGCCTCGGCGAGCTGCTCCGACGAGACCGTGTCCCTGCCGGCGGTCTGCAGGTCGAGCAGGCACCGGTGGTAGATGGGCAGCCGCGCCACGGTGGCGTCAGGAATGTTCCGACGACGCTGCTCTGCCACGTCCGGGAAGGTACCGGGAACGTTCACGAGTTCACAAAGTCGGCGAGCGAGGGTGCCGGTGCTGGGCGCGCATTGGCCGCACGGCGCCGGTCCGACCATGCTGTCCCTGTGTCCGCCGCCGCTGCCGCCGGAGCCGTTGCGACCCTCATGTCGACGGCCTTCTGCCTCTCGACCCTTGAGCGCTACCGCCGACGCCGACGCGCCCACGAGCTGGCGTGGACGCTCTCGATGGCGATGTTCGCCCTCGCGTCCCTGGCCTACTTCCTTGCGGCCGGGATCGGCTGGGGCCCGTTCACCTTCCGCTACTTCTACCTGTTCGGCGCCATCCTCAACGTGCCGTACCTGGCCCTCGGCACCGTCTACCTGCTGGGCGGGGAGCGGCGAGGTGACCGCACACGGCGGGCGCTCAACCTGACCGCGGCGTTCTGCGCCGGCGTGGTCTTGACGGCACCCATCAAGGCGTCGCTCGACGTGCCTGGCATCCCGTCCGGCAAAGAGGTGTTCGGCGTGGCGCCCCGGGTCATGGCGGCCGTGGGCTCCGGAGTGGCGTCCGTCGTGCTGATCGGCGGCGCAGTGTGGTCGGCCGTCAAGCTGCTGCAGCTCAGGCGCACCCAGGCGAACACGGTCGTCCGGGGCGGCATCACACCGGGCCGGCTCGCCCTCACCAACGTCCTCATCGCCGTCGGCACGGTCATCCTGGGCACTGGCGGCGCGCTGTTCAGCACCGGCGACACGATGGTCGACTTCGGCATCTGGTTGGCAGTCGGCGTCACGGCGCTGTTCGCCGGGTTCCTGGTGTCCAACCCCTCGGGCGCGACAGAACGCTCGCCCTACTGGCAAGAGCTCCACGACCTGGTGCGCGCGGAACAGCCAGAGCCGGCCACCGCCTGACGCCTCTCTGACGCCTACCTGGCTGCTACTCGCGGGGCGGTGGGTGCCCCGGTGGCGGCGGGGCGTTGGAAGGCGGTGGCCGGTCGGTCTGGCGTTGTGACCGGAGGACGGTGCCGTCGGGCCGGGTCCAGGTGAACCGT
>CAJANQ010000426.1 GCA_903941145.1 uncultured Actinomycetes bacterium | reverse complement strand
CGACACGTACGTCGAGGTCAGCGGGCGCAACATCCGGGTGTTCCGGCTCGCTCCCGTCTGACCCGGGGCACCGTCAGCAGCACCCGCCGCCGCTGCGGCCCAGCGAGTGCAGATGGGCGTGCTCGGCCGGGTCGGTGACCCCCGCCGCGTTCAGGAAGGCGTCGAGGTCGACCTTCTCGCCCTGCACCCAGGTGCCGCGCACGTCGACCTGGTCCCTGAAGTGGTCCGGGTCAACCTCGTAGGGGTCGGCCGTGAGCTCGACGAAGTCCGCGAGCTTGCCCACGGTGATGGAGCCGACTTTGTCCTCGCGCTTGATGGCGCGGGCCGCGACGACCGTGATGGCCTTGAGCGCGGCGTCGAGCGCCATCTTCTGGGCCTCGCCGCGCACGGTGCCCGAACCCGTTTGGCGGGTGATCGCCGAGTGGACGTTGAGGAGCGGCAGCGGCGGCGACACGGAGCCGTCGTTGTGGAAGCTGGGCTCGAGGCCAGCGGCGACGGCGTCGCCGGTGCGGACCCAGTTGGCGCCGATCTCGGACGGGAACATCTGGCCGTCCAGCAGGTCACCCCAGTAGATGAACTGGAACACGCTCATCGAGGGGTGGACGTCGAGCTCGGCGAGGCGGGCGAACTGCGGCTGCTGCGCCGCGCCCAGGTGCTCGACACGCCAGCGGTGGTCGGTGCTCTTGAGGCCTGCCTTCTCGAGACCCTCGTTGAAGACGTCCATGACGACGTCGAGCGCCAGGTCGCCGTTGACGTGGACGGCGAACTGCCAACCCTTCGACGCGTGCTCGTCCACTACGGACTGGAGCTGTTCCTTCGTGTAGTTCATGGCGGCCAGGCCGCCGGTGTCGAGCGTGATCCCGGCGGCGCGGGTAGCGGGGGAGTCCAGGTAGGGGAACGAGAGGGCGACGTTGCCCACCCAGGGGGACCCGTCCGCCCAGAGCTTGATGCCGTTCTTGTGGAGGAAGTCAGGATCGGCGGTGGACGTGAACTCGTCGCCGCACGAGTCCTCTGTGGACACGTGGTAGAGCGAGATCCGTAGCGGGCAGGACGGCAGACGTGAGAGTGCCTCGTAGGCCGGCTGCATGGCGGCCTGGTAGGTGTGCTCGGTGGTGGACGTGATGCCGTTGTTCGACATGAGGGCGTACCACTCGGCCGTGCTGCTGATGGGGTTGGCCCCGGACTTCGCCAGCGCCGGTCCGGCCATCTGCATGCAGGCGGCGACCTCGAAGGCCTGGCCGTTGAGCGAACCGTCCGCGTTGCGTCCGAAGTGCGACGCCGGCGGGTCGGCGGGCGGAGCGGTGTCCCAGCCGAGCGCCTTCAAGTAGGCGTGCGTGCAGTAGATGGCGTGCCCCGAGTTGTCGGCCACCACGACCGACCGGCCCGGGAAGTAGGCCTCGAGCGAGTCGGCCGTGGGCGACTCACAGCCGTGGAGCAACCGGTCCAGGCCGTTGAACATGAGGAGCTCGCCAGCGGGGGTGTCGGCGTGGAGCTGGTGCCAGAGCGCCTCGACGTCGGCAAAGGTCGGGTAGCCCACGTACGGGGCGATCCAGTGGGCGGGCGACTGGGTCGACATCCCCGACAGGAGCGGGTGCGAGTGCGGCTCGACGAACCCGGGCATGAGCACGGTGTCGCCCAGGTCGGTGACCGGCGCGCTCGGGAGTGCGGCCTGGCAGGCGGCCAGGTCGCCCACCGCAGCGATCGTGCCGTCGGCGGCGACCGCGACGGCAGTGGCCCGGGGGAGGCCGTCGTCCATGGTGATGACGGTGGATGCGGCGAGAATCTTCGGGTCGGCCATGTCGTGACGGTAGCGGCGCGCCCCGGCGCTCGGGTCCGCACGCGGTCAGCGACAGGCATGTAGACCATGCGGACACGTTCTGGAGGAGCTATGTCGGACACTGCAACTGCACCGCCGGAAGATCTTCCGAGCACGGTCGACGGAGTTGCACAGATGACCCCGGGCAAGGCCAAGGCTGCGATCCCGCTGCTCGGGTTCCTGGCCGCCATCCAGGGCGTCGATCCGAACGTCGCCAACACCGCGCTGGTGGGCGCCACCCGGGGTCTCAGCATGTCGGGCGCGACCGTGTCGCTCGCCGCGAGCATCTCGACGCTGGCGCTGGCGGCCTCAGCGGTGACGACCGGCCTGATGGCCGACCGTCTCGGGCGCCGGAAGGTGCTGCTGGCGGCGCTCCTGCTGGGCGTGGTGGGCGACCTGGTGGTCGCCGCGTCCCCCGTCGCTGCGGTCTTCCTGCTGGGTCGGGCGGTAGAGGGTGTCGCCATGGGCGCCATCTACGGCGCCGCGTTCGCCTACATCCGCT